>NZ_AUNJ01000191.1 GCF_000447775.1 Bacteriovorax sp. DB6_IX | reverse complement strand
TTCCTGTTCGACTTAAACTTCCGACCAACCCAAAATCGATGAGTGCAATTTTCCCTTCATTTGTATAAAAGAAGTTTCCACCATGAAGGTCAGCATGAAAGAAGCCTTCATTTAAAAAAGTTTTTAAAAATGTATGAACACTTTTATTTAACTTATCTTCTAATTCATCCATTTTTCCAGAGATTTGTTGCTTATCACTAAATGGAATCCCTTCGATTAACTCCATTACCAGTAATGACTCTGAAGTATATTGCTTATAAACCTTCGGAAGATAGAAGAGCTCTTCTTCGTCATATTTTGAAATTATTTTTCTTAATCTTTCACAATTAAGTGACTCAATATTAAAATTAAGTTCATTTTGTAAAGAAACAGCAAAGTCCTCAATAACTTTAGATGGTCCGAGATACTTTACTTCGTCTCCGGCCCTTTCAGACTGAGTAGCGATAAAGATTAAAATTGAGAGATCTGTTTCAATCAGTTTATCAATACCAGGTCTCTTAACTTTTAAAACAACTTTTTCTCCCGTTTTTAACTTAGCGTCATAAACAAGGCCTATCGAAGCTGTCCCTATTGGAGTTTCATTTACATATTCAAATACATCTTCAATCTTTTTTTCCAAAGACTCTTCTACAGATGCCCTAACCTTTGAAAAAGGAAGAGGACTAACTTTGTCTCTAAGTAATTGCATTTGCTCAATAAAGTCTTCATCAAAGATATCCTCACGAGATGAAAGAAGTTGTCCAAACTTAACAAATGCTGGACCAAGCTCTTCAAAACAAAGCCTTAAACGATAACCAATTGATCCTGCCCATGAAGATTCTTCTTTTTTTGCCAATTCGTCGGCCATGCGATTCTTAGTGGATGTCGGTAAAACAAATCCAGGAATCTTCGCTAAAACTCCCTGAGATAGAATTTCGTCAAACCCATGTTTGGCAAATATTGTCGAAATCTCACGAAGTCGACCAATATTTCTTATCGTTTTTGTAATCTTAAAACCTGTACTTATTAAACCCATGAGCCCATTTTAACATGAACAGCAAATTTTGATAATCATGAGCAATAGTGGTAAAAATAGTTATGAAAATTTTCTTGATTCTTTTTCTCTTATTTACTCACGTTATGGTCTCTGCTGATGAAGCATGTAGTCGTATTGCGATTATAAACCAGCAAGAGGTTCTTATTGATCCGAGTTCAACGAGAAAAGGGGAAGGTTTAACTTATCATCTCCAAAAAGATCAAAAGGCCTATGAGTATCTCAAGAAGTACCAATCCTCATCTGAAGATAAATGGCGACCGGCCATTATTGGCTCAATTGGTACGGGCTTGATTCTGACTGCTTTTATCTCAAATGCTGATGACAAGAACAGAAAAGGGCTTCTAATTGCAGGAGCCTCAACTCTACTTGTTAACTTTCTTATCACTAAAACAATTGAGAGCTCTAATGAGCAATATCTCTATAAGGCAATAGAAGAATACAATAAGAGAAATCTTCCGAAGATATTCCTAAAAACCGACGAACAAGGTCAGGTTACACCAGGAGCTTATCTTGAGAAGAGCTGGAGTTTTTAATGGAAGCTTCCCAAAAAATTCAATGTTATAGCTGTAGTAAAGACCTCGATCTTTCTCCAGCACAAAAGATCACAAGAAGTGAAGAGTGCCCATATTGCTATGCTAGCCTCCACTGTTGTAAAATGTGTAAGTTCTATGATCCAACGGCGTATAATGAATGCAAAGAAACAAATGCGGACCGTATCTTAGAAAAAGAAAAAGCAAATTTCTGTGACTACTTCATCCTTAAGGGTGGCAGCGGAAGTGGTGACGAAAAAGATGATTTAATGGCCGCTGCAAATGCACTTTTTAAAATTTAACGAAGGTATTTTTTATGTCACAAGATAATCCAATCACTAAAGCAGGTCATGATGCAGTTCAAGCAGAGCTAGATCACCTCATAAAAGAGGTAAGAGAAGAGCTTAAAGTTACAATTGGTGAAGCCAGAGAACTTGGTGATCTTAAAGAAAATGCTGAATACCATGCAGCTAAAGAAAAGCAATCTCAAGTAGAGGGAAGAATCGCTCAACTTCAAGGGATTATTGCGACGGCTCAAGTTATTGATCCAGCAACTGTTTCTGCAGATAGAATTGTTTTTGGTGCAACGGTTACTATTCTAAATGTTGACACTGACGAATCTCACACTTACCAGATTGTTGGAGAATCAGAATCTGACATGAAACAAGGTAAAATTTCATATAACAGCCCTCTTGGGAAAGCCCTTATTGGAAAGGAAGAGGGTGACACTGTTATCGTTCGTGCCCCAAAAGGGAATATCGAATATGAGGTAGAAGAATTTGAGTACAAATAAGCTCTCGCTTACAAGCCCAATTTCTGATCTCTACTCAAAAAAATCTAAAACAGTAGAAAAACTTAATAGTATAAATATCGAAACAGTGGAGGACCTATTATGGGTCCTCCCTAAGAAAATTGTGCGTCTTCCGGATGTCGCGGCCTTTAAATTTGCTAATATTGGCAGTTACTTTAGAGGCTTAGGCCATGTTGTTTCAGTTCAAGCAAGACCTAATTTTAAGGCAAGGGGAAAAGGTCGCGCCTCCCTATATAATATTACGGCCAATGTTCAGGATAAGTTCTCTGGAGACGTTCTCAGTTTAAAATTCTTTAATTGCTACGGCTCAGTTAAATCTAAAATAGAATCTCTCAAGGAAATAGAGTTCCTGGGAGTTGTGAGTGAATTTAATGGAGTTGTACAAATTGCTAACCCAGAATTCAACTCACCAGAGAGTTTTGCAGGTGAAACTGGTTTAAAAATCCAATACCCTACTATTGCCTCGGTTAGCACTGTACATCTAAAAAAAGTTATAGATAAAATTCCGGCCTATCTATGGCTTGAAATCGAAGAAAATCTTCCGAAAGAAATTATAGAAAAACATAGTCTTTTTTCTCGACAAGATGCTTTTCGCTATCTCCATGGAAAAATTGATATTGAAAAATGGAATGAAGCTGATTTTGAGAAGTCTAAGGAAAGATTAATATACGAAGAGTTTTTCAATGATCAAGTAAAGATCAATTTAAGAAAGAAGTCTCGTAAGAGCTTTCAAGGAATTCAACTAGGGATAAGCCAAGATGAATTAGTAAAATCAGAAAGCTTATATCCCTATGAGCTTACTGATGATCAAAAGAGCACTTTAAAAGATGTCATCTCTGATATGGATTCCGGTACACCTATGATGAGGCTCGTCCAAGGAGATGTAGGATGTGGAAAAACGACAGTTGCTGTACTTGCGAGCTACTTAACGATTAAAAAAGGCTACCAGGCAGCTTTAATGTGTCCTACAGAATCTCTTGCTCAACAACATTATGAGAGTATCAATAAAGTACTTCCTGATGGTATTTCAATTGCACTACTTTTAGGAAGCTCTTCAACCAAAGAAAAAAATCAAGTTCTCGAGGGACTTAAGAATGGAACGATTGAATTTATTATTGGCACCCATTCTTTATTTCAAGATAGTGTTGAGTTTAAGAATCTAGGGCTTTCTATTATTGATGAACAACATAAATTTGGTGTTGAGCAAAGACTTAAACTTGTTGGAAAGGGTGCTGGGTCACACTGTTTGATTATGTCTGCAACACCTATTCCGAGATCCTTAAGTCTCACTCAGTATGGTGATTTAGATATTTCAATCATTAAAACAATGCCTAGTGGAAGAAAAGGTTCACAAACTCGAATCGTAACTCCAGAAAACTTTCCTAAGTTTCTAGGGTTTCTCAAGACGAGAATAGAAATGGGCGAACAGGCCTATATTCTTGTGCCTGCAATTACTGAGTCTCCAGATCAAAATATAAAAAATCTTGAGACCACTTTAGAAAGGTTTAAACATTTCTTTCCACAGTTTAAAGTTGCCCCACTTCATGGCCAGATGAAACCAGAAGAAAAGGCTAGAGCATTCAAGGACTTTGGTGAACATAAAATTGATATTTTAGTAGCAACTTCAGTTATTGAAGTTGGTATAGATGTCACTAATTCTACTATCATGGGAATCTTAAACCCGGAAAGGTTTGGCTTAAGTTCCCTTCACCAAATGCGTGGTCGAGTTGGACGTGGAGAAAAGCCCGGTTTCTGCTTTCTTATTACAGACAGAATACTCCAGCCTGAAACAATGCATAGACTTCAGGTCATAGAAAAATATAATGATGGGTTTAAGATTGCAGAAGAAGATCTTAAAATTCGTGGAGAAGGTGACCTTTTTGGTTCTGAACAATCAGGAGTTGTTACACAGAAGCGAATTTCAAATATCATTATGCACCAAGATATTCTCTATAGAGTCATTCAAGATATTTCTCACATTGATGATCTCACTCCATATCAAAATAATTTAGCAAGTGATGAAAAGATTTACACTACTATTTAATCCTAGAATCATCTAAAATAGATCTATGATACAAATCGAGATTGTAGACTCCCCAGATCTTTTAAGTATCGGAGTCACTACCTATCATCTACACCATATCACTCTTGGCAGGAGCCTTAAGAATACAATTATTCTTAATGACTCAGAATTATCTAAAGAGCATGCTCTTTTTAGACTTTCCCAAAGAGGCCTTATATTTGAATGTGATGCTAACTATCTCCACAATCAAAAGAAGGTTACCGGTACAATTTTGATCAAACCAAATGACACAATTGAGATCGGCCAAACAGAAATAAAGATTCTGAATTACGACCTAACTAATCTTCTGGATTCAAATGAGTATTATAAATATATTGAAGAGCTAGAGATAAAGGATCAGGACCTAGCGAATCTCATCTCTTCAATTGAAGAGGAATTTATTTATCAAATAAGTAAGGATAATAATGTTCTGGAAGAATAAAGCTCTCTATCATGACGTCGATGAGAAAACGAAGATTCACTATAAGATTAATTTCGATCCAAAAGAACTAACGGATAATGACACTGTTATTGTTTTTAACTATGGCCTTGTTTGTAATGTGGAACACTTCATGCTTCAGACTGACTTCTTCCACGAGCAAGGCCATAAGGTCCTCATTCACGATTATCGCTGTCATTTTGAATCGACTTCAAAAGATGGTGTTAAGAGCGTCACTTTTAAAAATATTGCCAACGACATGCACTCACTTATTGAAGAGCTCGGCATAAAGAAAACTATTATGTTTGGTCATAGTATGGGAGTAAACGTTACTCTGGAATACGCAAGAATGTATCCAAATCAATTGAGGGGAATGGTACTTATTTCTGGAACAGTTTTCCCTCCTCAGGATGTTATGTTCGATTCAAATATTATGGATATTTCTGAGCCCGTACTTCATCAAGTTAAAGATAGTCTCAGTGACTTATATCAATATATTTGGAAAAACTCGTATAAGAACCCTATTGCTCGTTTCTTTGTATGGCAAGGTGGTTTCAATACTAAGAAGACAGAGACAAGTTTTGTTGAATACTATATGAAAAAAATTGGAGAACTTCCTCCGGATATTTTCTTTCATCTTCTAACCGAAATGAAGCGCCATACAGTTATCAATGATCTCGAAAATATTAAGACATCAGCTCTTATTATTGGGGGCGATAAAGATAAAATTATTCCAAACTATCTTCAACGTATCCTAAAGAAATATCTTGAAAACTCGACTCTCTATATTGTTAAAGATGGAAGTCACGTACCTCAGGTAGATTTCCCTGAATCAATAAATGAAAGAAGCTTAAGTTTTATTAGAAAATTAGTTTAAACCCTTATAGGCCAACAATTTCCCAAAGACTCTATTCATTGCAGAAATCTTTTGTGCTCTCTTATACTCTTGGTGAGATGCCTCACCTTGCGTATTTTCAGTATGTGAATCTTGATCAACAATCTGAATTTCATACGGGTAGAAGAATCTAACATCTCTTGCGATTAAAGATGTATCCATTGCCAGAATTTTTTTGGAAATAGGACTCTCTTCGTCGGCCTTGGCCTCTTTTCTAATCTCCATAAAGTCTTTAAGAAATGGATTCTTATAGCGGATAAGCTGCCTACTCGTAAATTGAATCGAACGATATCTTTTAGACGAGTGATCATTTCTATCTGACTCAACATCGTCAAAACCGCATTCTGCAAGTTCTCTATTAACAGCTGCTAAAAAACGATCCTCAGTTAGATCATTTCTTAGAGACATCTTTATAACATTCTTATACTTCTGCCTAAACTTAGTTAGATCAATAATTGTATTTAGTGATCGACTCGGCTTAATATTGTGTGGAATAACAACATTATTCTCGATTAAGAATTTTACGACTCTTAAGCAATCAAATTTGGTCTTAGTTACTAGTCTAATCCCAACTCTATCAAAAAGTTCTTCCGCGACATTTTCAGCTTTATGTAAAAGCTTAATAATTACGCTATCCCTTGTCTTCTTTGCCTTAGTCTCAAAATCAATCAGAGGAATTTTAATCTCTCCTGATTTAAGGTAGAGATTATTATCACTATCTCTATGTAGATAGCGGTAGTAACGATCAAAGATTTGCGTTTGAATAGCATTGAAATAGCTTGATCTTAAATCCTTATCAACATGGAGAATCGTATGCATAATCTTTAGAATGATCTCTGCCCAAAGTTTTTCTTCATGAGTAGATTCAGAATTCCCCGCGGCCATAAGAAAGAGATCTCTTACATCTGTCACCATATATAGTGCACTTGGAATTGAGAGATCCAGGCCATCTGAAGTTCCTTCTTTTAGAAAGTACCTCTTGATAAATTGCATTGATTCTTGGAAGTTCCCAAATAGTTCCGCTCTACTGACTGGGTCATTTGGGTCTAGCCCATACCCTCTTAAAAAAGACGTCACTTGATCAGCATCCAATACAGGTGCTGTTAGAAACTTAGTATCGAGTGCAGATTTTCCACTTACCGCAACATCGAAGATGTCCCAGTCAAAAGTGTAATTTCTTAAATATTCTGGTCTTGCCATTGTTATTACTTTTTAATTTATTGTCGTTAAGTTAAAATAATCCCATATGTCAGAAGAAAACAAGATCACATTAAAAGATCCAGAAATTTTATTTCTTACATTCCTAGGTTCTGGGATGTCACCGTACTTTCCAGGAACAATGGGAAGCCTAGCTATTCTACTTCCCCTTTATTTTCTAGGTCAAATGAATCCTCCATTTTTCTTATTCGTCCCTTTTTTGATAATGCTTTCTGTCATAAGCATCTTTATTATTAAGAGAACTGAAGAAAGATTTAAAGTTCATGACCCAAAATGGATTGTCATTGATGAAGTTATTGGAATGTGGATCGCAGTTCTCTTTCTACAAAGCAATGAACTTACGCATTTTATCGTTGCCTTTATTTGGTTTCGTATCTTTGATATTCTAAAACCATGGCCTGTTAGCTACTTCGACAACATGAAGAACGCTGTAGGAACGCTTTTTGACGATATTGTTGCCGGCTTTCTGGCCGGAGGCTTCTATCTTCTTACATTTAAATTGTTAGAAAATTTATCTTGACTTACGCATAACTTACGCTAAAAATAGTAACTACCAAATCAAAAATTGATTTATTTGTGACTTGGCGCCCAATTATTACAAGGGCTTGGAATTTAAAAGCCTGCGCCATTTTGCATTGGTACAACAGTATTAATAATGCTAACAAGATAGAACAACGCAATTGAAGGGGATCTACCTATGACAACAAACACAACAGAAGCTAAGAACAAAGCAAAAGCACTAGACCTTGCACTTTCAACAATTGAAAAGCAATTTGGAAAAGGCGCTATCATGAAACTTGATAGTGAAGAAAAAGCGGATAAAATCCCTGCGATTTCTACAAGCTGTCTAGGACTAGACCTTGCTCTAGGTGTCGGTGGTGTTCCAAAAGGAAGAATCATTGAGATCTACGGTCCAGAATCTTCAGGTAAAACAACTCTTACTCTTCATATTGCAGCTGAGTGTCAAAAAGCCGGTGGGACAGTTGCTTTCATCGATGCTGAACACGCGCTTGATACGGCTTATGCTTCAAAGCTTGGTGTTGATATTCCAAATACTCTTATTTCTCAACCAGACAGTGGTGAGCAAGCACTAGAAATTACAGATATGCTAGTTAGATCTGGGGCCGTTGACCTTCTAATCGTTGACTCTGTAGCTGCGCTTACTCCTAGAGCAGAACTTGAAGGAGATATGGGTGATTCACATATGGGTCTTCAAGCAAGACTTATGTCTCAAGCCCTAAGAAAGCTTACAGGTTCAATCAATAGATCAAATACTACTGTTATCTTCATTAACCAACTTCGTATGAAAATTGGAGTAATGTTCGGTAACCCTGAAACAACTACTGGTGGAAACGCACTTAAGTTCTACTCTTCAGTAAGACTTGATATCAGAAGAACTGGTGCTATCAAGAATGGAGATGAAGTTCTTGGAAACAGAACAAAAGTAAAAGTTGTTAAGAATAAAGTTGCTCCTCCATTTAAAGTGGTAGAATTCGACATTATGTATGGACAAGGTATCTCACAAACTGGTGACCTACTAGACCTAGCTGTTGCAAATAAGATCGTTGATAAAGCTGGTGCATGGTTCTCTTATAAAGATGCTAAAATTGGTCAAGGTAGAGAAAACTCTAAGAACTTCCTTGCTGAAAATCCAGAGATTGCACAAGAAATCAAAAACAAAGTTCTTGTTCTTCACGGCCTAATGGAAGATAACACAATCGTTGATGAAGCAACGGGTGAAATCATCGAAGAACCAGCAACTCCAGAAGTTGAAGAAAAGAAGACAAAGAAAAAATCTACAAAGAAAACTGTTCAATAGAATAATTTAGATGCCCTTTATATAGGCTACTGGCGAATGTCAGATCTTATCTTAGGGGGCATCACTCTTAATATGTATCAAGACTTAGAACTCAAAAATGATGAAACTCTCGATAATGAGGAGATGTTTAAGACTGGCTATCTGTATGCCATTAAACTCCTTACAAAGAGAGATTATTCAAAATATAAGCTCAAGCTAAAGATTCTCAGTAAATCTGTAACTAAAGAAATTGCAGATGAGATTATAGCTTATCTTGTTAGCAAGAAGTTTCTCAATGAAGATAACTATATTGAAGCAAGAGTGAA
>NZ_AUNJ01000190.1 GCF_000447775.1 Bacteriovorax sp. DB6_IX | reverse complement strand
CATCCCTTTGAACTTAATGGATAAAGAAAGCAAACTCTATCAGAAACATGCTAAGAAGTATGAAGGCCGTGAAGTTCTGATGAAAGAAATAATTCCTCGATTAAATTGTCTTTGGAATGATGTTGTACAGTTTTCTGCATTAGACCCAAAAATTATTTTGGAAGCCCTTGCCAAGTATCAGCCTGATATAAGTTTGAAGAGGCAGTATTATAAAGTTCCTATTGATAAAATACTTGGGAAGTATGAAGCTGTGATTTATGATCGCACTGAGCCTCGTATAAAGGGTGATTATGCTATCGCTGATGATGAAGTCTCTCTTCTGTCACATCATTATCAGGAGATTCATCATGTTCCAGAACAAACGGAGTTATTTTGGCAAAAAGCACTGGAGTCTAAAAAGCCTCTTCTCTGGTTTCCATTCGTACCACATATCTTTGTTAAGGGAGAAATTGAAACTTCAGACTTTGAATTGTGTGACTTGGTTAGATAAAGGATTAGAAAATGAAAATCTCAAACCAAAAAATATAGAATCTTCGCTCGATAATATATGGAGTAAAACTGTTGATATTGAGGCATGGCCAAAGTGGAACCCGGCCATGAAGAAGATTACGATTCAAAGTGAAGGTAGTGTCATAAATAACCTGAGCATTGAAGTCGGGGGCATAATGGGTGCAATTCTTGCTCCTTTATTGAAGGGAAAGTTGCTACAGGCGCTAGTTGCGGAGAATGATAATTTTAAGAAATACTGTGAGTCATAGTAACTTCTTGTAATTACGATACCATTGGGTTTCAATATTGGAATAAGAAATTGGTATCGACCTTGCTACATAAACAGGGAAGCTTAAAGCGAGAGGTTTTATGAGAATTGGGAAACTAATATTATTATCTATACTTATTTTAAATCTTACTTCGTGCGGCCCTGGAAATGATGGCGATAATGCTGGTGTGGCTGGAGATCAAATTCAAGATCAGAGTGAATTAGATGTTGATGCTAATTCTGTTCATCCCAAAATTTTAGCGGCCAGTGGTGGCCCGTGGAAAAAAGAGTGGAGTGAGACCATTGCTAGGGCGATTGATCTTCATGGCGCGAATCTTTTAAATCATCATATTAGTGAAGTTGATCTTGAGGCGGTAAATTGTCTTGGGTATAACCAGGCCTCGCATTCTCAGAAGAAACAATTTTGGAAGGTGCTCTTTGCTTCTGTTGCTCGATATGAATCGAATTATAAGTCAGAAAAAATGAAGCCTCGAAATTACCGAGATGTTATTCGAAGTCGTCAAAATAAAGTTCCTATGGGGATTCTACAACTGGGAACTGAGGCCACGGCACATGGGCAAGGATGCTCTGGTGCAAACTCTGCGCAGTGGCTCCTAAATCCAATTCGCAATCTTGAATGCGGTGTTCAAATTATGAATAACCAACTCAGTGGCGGAAAGAGTGGCCGATTTACTGGAGTGATTGGACGAATTTTTCCAGATCGGCCACGCTACGAGGGTTCGACGATTCACCACTACTATTGGTCTGTTCTGACTTACGGCGATTCATGTACTCCAACGAGTAAAGGGTGTCGCTATGGAAAGAAAGATCGAGTGATTGAAAGGGTTGTTGAGCAATTAAATCTGTCCGAGAATTACGAGCTCTTTGATTTTTGCCATAGATAGGCCCTTGAAAAAAAATTAATCCATTAAAGTCCACTCTGGGAAGTATTTAAACTTATCGTGAACACTTGCATCGTGAGTTGGGATAATCTTGTATTTGTACTTATCGCGCATAATTTTGATCTTCCTTATTGTTGCAGACAACTCCTTCTTATCTCGATCTACAATGGCCGAGGCGAGGCAGGCCTTGTGAGCGAGACTGTCTAATTGTTTTTCCATCCACAGAGCATCACCGACAAAGAAGGCCTTTTCTTTTTGTCCATTAATGATGAGACCAATTGAGCCAAATGAATGACCGGGGATTGGAACGAGAATTACTTTGTTATCACCAAATAGATCGTAGTGTTTTTTAAAGTGTAAGTAAGGGCTTTGTGTCCATTTAAATTTATCAGGAGCGTTATCTTTGAAATGTATAGGGAAAGTTCTATGATGAGCAATATGTTCTGGGTGTAGCTCAAGATGCTCTTCTGGAGATATTGTTGGAGTTGTTCCTAGTCCATCAGTGAGGCCTGCGGCGTGATCCCAGTGTGCGTGACTAAGAAGAATTTTATCATAGTGAAAGTTTGGCAATTGCTTTTTAAGACTCTTTACATATTTAAAGTTAAAAGCAGGCTTGGCCCAAAGTGGCATACTCTCATCAAATTCATCTTGAATTTTTGAGCCTATCCCCGTTTCAAAGAGGATTGTCTTATTGTTGTGCTTGATAATAAAGGCCGCGTGATTAAATCTAATCTTCTTAAATTCTCCTCCTTCGATACTTAAGATATCGAGGGCATCGGCATAACCCGTGTTAACAATTGTAAACGCTGTTTGGGACATTGCCTTCGTTGTTAATAAAATAAAACAAATGGAAATAATTAATTTCATGTGATCTCCTTTTGTATTACTATAGGGGTTAAAGTATGGTTTAAGGTCAAGGAGTAATCATGCTAGTAGGTGAGTTATCGAAAAAGCTGGGAATTCCTAGCTCAACTATAAGATATTACGAGAAGATCGATCTCATTCCAAAGATAAGAGATAATAATGGATATCGAAACTATCCTGAGGAGGTTGTTGATCTCTTGCGTTTAGTGATTACGGCTAAGGAGCTTGGATTTACACTGGCCGAAATCAAAGAGTTCTCATCACTCATCCAAGAGCTAGGACAGGATAGAGGACGTATACGAAAGAAGCTCGAGCTCAAGATTGAGGATATTGAGGCCAAAATTAAGGAACTTAGACAATTCAAGAAGAATATTTCTAAGCTTCTCACGGCTAAGTGTCCGCTCTAATATAGTTAGGAAATACCTAATTAAAAATCCAGAAATATCGATTATTCCTTCCATGTTTTTAGGCGTAAATTGATCGGTCTATGGAACTCAACCTCGTAGGGGAAGAGAAGTCGTCTCGCCACCTTGAGCAACTTCTTCTGGATTTAGAAACAACGGGCTGGGCAAAGGTTGATAACTTTATTGATCAAAAGCTTCTCTTCTCTCTTCTTGAACTATTTAAAAATGAGCTAAGTAATGACTCCTTTGAGTCAGCTGCTGTCGGTGTTGATTGGAGAAATCGACTTGATAAAGGCATCCGCCACAGTCAAGTGAGTTGGATTGAAGATTGGCATTCTGTTTCTGAGCTTCAACAGTTAAAGAACCTCTTTGACGGTTACCTGGAAGTTCTAAATTCACATTTCTATATGAGTTTAAAGAGATATGAGTCCCAGTTGGCCTTCTATCCGCAAGGAGGTTACTACAAGAAGCACTTAGATCAAATTAAAGGACGTAATAATCGCCAAGTGACCATGGTTCTCTATCTTAATGAATGTGAGGAGGGTGGTGAGCTCGTTGTTTATGATCGGGATGATAAGATGAAAGTCGCTTCTACTATCAAACCTCTTGCTGCTCGTTGTGTGATCTTCTTTTCTTCTCAAATCTATCATGAGGTACTTCCGACCTTTTCACCACGGTTTAGCCTTACAACTTGGTTTCGTGATGATTTGGATGGAATTCGTATTGAATTTTAGGACAATTTCTTATTAAATAAAAAGGTGAAAAACTTAACAAACAAGATCCTCGTTATTGCTGTTCTCTTGGGAGCGGTTGCCTATTTTGGAAAGAATATTTACAGAAATTGGACGCAACGTAGTCACTACTATGCAAGGCTACGATTTGATGCTCATGATGTTCTTATAGAGATCCAACAATTGCAGGCCAAGTATCACCAAAAAAAGAATGTCTATGCAGACTCAATTGCAGAACTTCTTAAAGAGTTCCCAACGGCATCTCGATATCTCAAAAAGAATCCGACTCACTATACAGGAAAGGCGAAGGGCAACTCTTATTCGGGCTCTTCCTATTTTTACTCGATTGAAGAGGCCAATGCAGATGACTTCGTCGCACAAGCAAGGCATCGTGGCTTTGTCTTTGTGGGAGAAGATATTTGGCAGATTCAAAAAGAAGGAAAGCCAACTGCTATTGTGACTTCAAAATACTATAAGAAAAAGAGAGAGAAATAAGATGGAACGTCTACCAAATGATCTAAAAGAAGTTGTTGGTAAATGTATTGCACTTCTTGGAGAAGTCGTCAAAGAAGAGGGGTCTGAGAAAATCTTTCAGTCAGTGGAATATATTAGAAAGAATATGATTGAGTATAGAAAGGCTTCTTATAATTCAAAATACTCACTTCTTGAAAAATCTTTTTCCTATCTTCAAAAACAGAAACAAGAAAATCTTGAACAGGTGACGATGGCCTATGGTCTAATGTTAGAGCTCACGAATTCTTGTGAGATGGCCTATCGTCGTTTTAGACTGTCTGCCCATGAGAAGAACAAGTCAGAACGCCAAGAAAATGCAATGATCTATGTTCTGACGGCTCACCCGACGGAGGCTCGAACTCCACAGACAATTGAGATATTTAGACGAATTCAGAATCTTATTTTTAAAATCTTAAATCAGTCAGGTGAAGAGGAGTACTTGCTCTCAATCATCAAACATAATATTAAGCTTCTATGGCTTCTCCCTCTTACAAGACATGAGAAACCTGAAGTTAGAGATGAGGCCGAGCATATTTTCTCGATTATTTTGCGCTCAGATATTTTTGATACTATCTTAAGAACTGATCGTGATATTGGACGAGTGAGAATTCGTACTTGGGTTGGGGGTGATAAGGATGGACACCCTGGAGTTGATGAAAATGTTATGGTTGAGTGTTTTAACTCTTCACGTAAGCACTTTGTAAGAATTCTCGGTGAGATCCTAACCAAGTTAAAGAATGATCTAGATTTTATCGATCAACCTCGCTTTAAAAGAGAGCTGGAAAAAGTTATTTCTTTTCTTCAAGAGCTTAACGAACTCAAAAAAGATGATTATAGAAATATTCTTAAACTAAAAAAACTTCTTCAACGCTTCAGTGACAAGTATATTGAAGTTGTCGGTTCTTTAAATCCCCGCATAAGAAAAATCAATGCTATTTTAGAGATGTTTCCTGCACTCGTTGTGCCGATTGAAATTAGGGAAGACTCGGAAATTGTAAGAACTGCCATTAAGGATCATGATCTTGCAATTTATAGAATGCTCAAAAAGCTTAGAGAGATCTCTACAAAGGATTCGATAACATTCTATGCACAAGGTTTTGTTCTTAGTATGTGTCACTCGGTAGAAGATATCCAAGGTGGAATTAAATTAGTGACAAAGACTTTGGCCTCGAAGGCGCTTCCTGTTGTTCCACTTTTTGAAACGGCAAAGGCCCTAACGGCATCAACTGAAATTGTGAAAGAGCTACTGGGCGATAAAACAATCCTGAATTTAATCCAATCTCATTGGGAAAATAAATTTGAAATTATGTTGGGATACTCAGACTCATCAAAAGGTATGGGGGTTCTTGCCAGTCGTCTTCAGATTGCCAAGGCCATGCGTGGATTAGATATTGTTATCTCTGATGCAGGGATAAAACCTATCTTCTTTCATGGTTCTGGAGGCTCTGTGGATCGAGGTGGTGGAAGTATCCAAGACCAAACCGCTTGGTGGCCTGAAAATGCTCTCACTAATTATAAGGCGACAATTCAAGGAGAAATGGTTGAGAGGACTTTCTCATCTCCTGAAGTGATGATGTCGGGAGTGGATAAGGTCTTAGTGAATCTTAATAAAGTTCAGTCTAAAAAAGGTGAGATCAAATTATATAATTCAGTTCTTAATTTCTCTGAACTAGTAAAAAATGAGTATGTTAAAAAAATAGAAGACCCTGAGTTCTTTGAGCTGATTGAAAAGGCCACTCCTTACTCATATCTTAAAGTCTTAAAGATTGGTTCAAGACCGACGAAGCGCTCTAAGAATAAGAAGCTTGATCTTAATTCAATTCGAGCGATTCCTTGGATTCTTTGCTGGACGCAAACTCGTGTTCTCTTCCCAACGTGGTGGGGAATAGGGACAGCGTGGAAGATAACGAGAAAGAATGAAAAAGATGTTGAACAGTTAAAGAAGGCCTTTAATAATAGCCCGATCTTTTCATCATATGTCAGATCTCTTGCTTTTACCTTGAGTAAAATGGAGCTTCCCGTTTTCGAACTCTACTTAAAAAAGAGTGGACTGAAGGCCTCTGTCGTTGCACAAATTATGAAAGAGTTTAAGGCCGAGTACACACTTGCCACAAACTTTGTCAGAAGTATGTCTGGGCAGAAATCACTTATGTGGTATAGACCTTGGCTTGAAGAATCAATCCTTCTACGCTCTTCGATGATCAATCCTCTTAATATTGTGCAAATTCTTGCCGCTAAGAGAAATGATCACCGTCTCTTGAGAAGTTCTGTTGCTGGAATCTCTTCAGGAATGATGACGACTGGCTAACTCTTTACTTGAGATTAACTTCAAAGGCGCGCTTCTCTTCATCCAAATTCATCTGTTCAGTGACTTCTTCTAGTGTGAAGTTCTCTTGAACGAGTTTTCGATACTTAGACTTAAAGATCGTAAATACTGAACGTTTATTGAGCTTGTTAATCAGATCCTGACTAAAGAGATTCTTATCATAGCTCACTCTCTTTTCAGCATATTTCCCATACTTAAGTTTTTGAGCATCCTTCTCACCCAGGAATGGATCAAACTTAAGGACTCTTCTTTGATATGTGAGAATGACTTCAACGTCCTTCTTATCTCGAGATAATTTGATGTCGGCTAACTTTATAGAGTGATCAATCTTATTAATTTGAACAATTTGTGGACCACCACCATAGTCTCCACCGGCCAAAATATTTGTTGTTAGAAATAGAAGGCAAATCCATTTAGCTATTTTCATAATTCACTCTTTTTAAAAGTATCAGTCGTCATATAAGTGAAGACTCTCTTTCCGTTCTTATCTGATCTAAATTGCTTGGCAATTTCAGCCTTCTTAATGAAAGCTTCTTTATCTATTTCGAGCCACTTTTGATAGGCCTCTTCTGGAAGAGAATCGACATAGAGTCCAATAAAGTTTTCTCCTGTAACTTCACAGTTTTGTGGTTTGGAGTACTTTTGCGAAAGCCTAAGCCCAGCCGTCTTAATAACTTCAGTATCGAGTTGTAAGCGAGAAGTTCCTAGACCAATTGTCCCATCATTAAGATATTTAACAGCGTTGAGATCAAACATCTTTTCAAGAATATGAATTCCATGCTCACCAAATTTGAACATGATGAGATCACGAGTAACTGGAGCGGTATCAATTAAAAAATAGATCTCACAAAAAACATCATTCTTGAGAATCTCATTCTTAATAACAGCAGAGTAATCGATATCTGTCTCGGGAAGATCAATGCCACTTTTTAAAACACTTTCTTTAACTGCCTTAGGCAGTAGGGGAAGAAGTCTTGAAGTATTGCTTTCTCCCGTTAGCACTTTGTAGAGCTTTAAAATAGTAATATGACCGGGAGTATTTTCTTGGCGACAAAGGCGTTGAATCGTTTTGAGGTGAATGTCCGCGTTTTGCGCAAGCTTGCGTTGACCAATTTTCACATCGTTATACTTAACAAGGTACTTGTTAATGTCGGCCTGGACCTGAGCTTTCAGATCAAGCTGTCTTTGTTGTGAAGTTAGTTCGTTGTGCATGACACATAACTAACTTTAGCAATTCAATAAATCAATAATAGTTGTGAATTCATGAAAAATTTGGACATATTCAGGAATTTTGTCTCGTTTCTAGCTAGAGGTAAGGATTTGAGACAAGTGTCTGAGAAAAATTAGCTAATTTTCCAAGATCATGTATTTTTTACATCGGCCGAGTCACATTAGCTCCATAGAAAACATTGCTTAAATTACTTTGGAGGAATTATGAAGAATTTATTAATCGCAGCAGCTCTTATGTTAGGACTATCAGCACAAGCTAAAACAATTAACTACGATGTATTTGCATCAAAGAAGACAGTAGAATCTAGCTCAAAAGTTAGACTTAACGTATTTGATTTTAGAATCACTGAAGTTGTTGCTTCTAAGACAGTTGTAACTTCAAGATGTCACTCAAATGGACCAATCAGAGACAGAGCTCAAACAGGACTATGTAGTGATGTTACACTATCAAAAATTCAAGTTGCACAAGTTGTTCTAAGCTTCAAGCCATTTGGAACTACTGATCGTTACGGTGAAGTAAATAACGGAAAGAGAACTGAATTCGTAAAATTCAATATCTCTCTTGATGATATGTCTGCTTCAGATATCGAGACTCTAAGAAATGGAAAGAGAAAGGCACGTAAGCAACTTGCTTCTGAAATCTTCAACTTCAATGTTGAGAGAAGCGGAAGAATGCACACAATCTCTCTTTAATTTGAATTTATAATTAGTGATGCCCCATGCTTCTCGGTATGGGGTTTTCTTTTACATCAATATCCAAGTACGTTAAGAAAAATTGCGCCGCCAACAAATTCACCTTTACTATTATCCATTATAGTTGTGGTGACAGCTAGTTCAACTGAGAAGTGTTTCTGACATTCGTAACCTAGAGAGAAGAAGCTGGCATCTCCCTTTATTGTAGAAGCTGTGTCTTCATCTTCCCCTTGATAAAAGCTTCCTTCTCCAAAACCAAGACCAAGATAAAAGGAGGGAGCGCTCTCAGAAAAGTAGTAGTTAAAACCAATTAACTGAGAGCCTGCAGTGAAAGTTCTTTCTTTTGTTGACTATTCTTTGTCTCAAAGAAAAACGAATTTTG
>NZ_AUNJ01000189.1 GCF_000447775.1 Bacteriovorax sp. DB6_IX | reverse complement strand
TTAATACTCATTTAGTTTCAAGTTTTCTTTGGGTGGTGATTTTCTTTTATCACTCATTTCGAGCAAAAAAAAGGACCTAAACTAGGTCCTTTTATTTATTTAAGAATTTCTATTGCTTTCTTTATCCATCCACTCGAGTCATTTTTATAGTCTTCAAAAGTTTCAACATATTCGATATCAGCAATGACTGGTCTGTTTTCGCTATTAAGCTCATAGGCCGAATCTTCACCAAAAACAATTGTGTCATCACTACCAGGGTATCCAAATAGAGAGTTCGGAATATTAGTTCTAAAGATATGGAAACGATCTTCAAAGTTTGTTGAAAGCTTATCGTTAGACCAGTATCCAGCTCCTGTCCCATTCGATGTCGTTCCAATAATTGTGGCCCTTTTCGAGCTCTTAAGTAGCATACTCATAATGTCACAAGCTGAGATACAATTTGGTGAAATAAGAGCAACAATATCATTTGTAAATCCACCAACTTCTTTATCGGCCGTAACAAAACCTTCAGTAATTGCAGGAGTATGATTTCTATTATCGTTCACTGCGAAGAAGATTTGGTCGATCATTTCTTGCCAGAATTCTTCATTACTGATTTCTTGGTAGAGCTCATCAGTGTGGTAGTAGTCAATGAATTGTCTTGTATAACGAGTAAGTCTCTTGGCCCATGTTGTATTACGATATGTTTGTCCCTCTTCTGTTAGAAGAGAGAGCACTTGTTCTGGGAAGTTTCCATTTCCTCCACCATTATTTCTAAGATCAAGAATAACTTTTAACTCTTGCTCTTTAAAATACTGGACAGCTCCACGGATGGCAGAAATAAAGTCTTTCTTTTCTTGTCCTTTAAAAAGTTCTCTCACTGAGAAAGAATTAATTTGAAGAAATCCGTAAGCAGTCGCCTTATCGAGAATAATGGCAGAACGAACGATTGTGCTTCCACCCGTCGCTGCACTTTTCCAGTTTTCTAGTTCAATCGCACCTTCTGGTAGAGCTGCGCCATTCCACCCTCTAAATTTTAGTGAGCTATCTTTTTCCCAAACTCTCTTACTCTCATTCCATTTAAAGCGGAATGAATCCAAAGTTGGAAAGCCTTTGTTCTTGAAATAGAAGAGGGCATCTTTTCTCTTGGTATTATCTGAGGCGTACCATGGAAGCCTTACCTTAATTGTCTTTTCTAATTTCTGTACCTTGATCTCAATATCTGAGAAGGTTCTATGTGGATAAGAAAAGTATCTCGCCATAACAAGGTTGGCAGCACGGTATTCTCTGAAACCTTTTGAAGAACCATCAATATATTTTTCTAAAGACTTGGCATACTCACGTGCCTCGATCCCATCGATTGAGATAATTTCATCTCCCATTGAAATCTGAGAGATATTCTGACCATCATCGCTCATTGAAATTGTCTTCGCTAAAACTTTGTCATAGAAACCTGTGACTAGAATCTTACCATCGATAAGATTAGCGTCGAGACCATTTAGAACCCATGGAGTGTTAAGAACTGGATTAATCCCAAAGTGAGTATCTTCAAATGTTGCGATAACTTCTTTAACCCTAGTTATAAAATCAAGGTTTGCTCTGGCCTGATCAATAGGTGCGTTTACGTCTTCGATCGCCATTTCTCTTTCAATAGCGTTAGTGAAAACTTGATCACCATCAACGGCAATTCTTCTCTTTTTTATTTCCCAGAGAGTGTACTCTGCTTTTGTTTGCTTATAGATATCCTCTAAGATTTCAACGCGGTCTTCTTTATCATAGTAAAAGAAGCGTGAACCAGAAAAGACTGATTTATTCATGGCAAATGAATTGAGGGCAAGCACGATCCCTGCTATGTACTTCAACATTCGTGTCTCCTTTTTAGCGTAATGGAGTCTTCTACCATAAGAGTGTTCTAATAAGGTAGATATTTTCCTTTAGTCTTGCGTCGTGGCTTTAAATTAGACAGATAATGGTGCAGAAAGTGACTGATTTTGCGACAGTGTTGTCACTTTGGTCACAAGAAATCCTCTTGTGATTTGTTAAAAACTCTTCAGAGTTACCTATTTTCAAGTCTTTAAAATCAGGTAGGTAAATATGCGTCACTACAATGCTTGGCATGATGATTGCTATAATAAATGCAGAAGCCTTAACTTAATGAACAGGGGAGAATATATGAAAAAGTTTTTAACAGTAATGATGATTTCGACTTTTACTTTTGCTGGAACAACAGCAACTCTAAACCTTAGAGGAACAGTAGGACAAGTCGTTGATATTTCACTTGTAGCAGAGTCTGATGCTCAGTCATTAGATCTCTCTTCAACAACTAGTGATAAGAAAGTGGCAACGGTAACTGAGCAGTCTAACTCAAATGTTGGTTATTCAGTAACAGTATCTTCTGATAATAGTGGGAAACTTGTTCACTCAAACGGTGATACTTTTGATTATGTTCTTAAGTATGGTGGAGTTGATGCTGAACTATCAAGCGGTGGTAAGACATTTTCTAGATCTACTTCAGGTTTAGTAAGTGATAATTTTGATGCCACTGTTTCATACACTGGAAAGTCTGCGGCCACTATGGTTTCAGGTCAGTATGATGATGTTGTGACTTTTACAATCTCAGCAAACTAAAAAACAAATACATGATTAAATAACTAAAGTATTCTGGCGACTTTCCGATAAGCCTTAACATGAAAGTCGCCAGTTTTGCTTTAATATTCTCACTCTTCCTCTTTCTCTGTACCGCAGCGATTTCTTATACTGAAGCATCTGAAACAGCATCTTTAAATTTAAGAGGGCAAGTTCCGCATTATTTTGGTGTTGAATATGTCTCTACTGCAAAGGGAATGAGAGTTAAACCTCGAGCAAATTTTAACTTTTATGGTGAAGTCATCGAAAGAGAGGCGATTCTAGAATACGGA
>NZ_AUNJ01000188.1 GCF_000447775.1 Bacteriovorax sp. DB6_IX | reverse complement strand
CCGACGAATGGCCTGTTCCGGAAAAACCGAGACCAACGCATTTTCAACCACTAAGCTCAGAACAAATAGTCAAATTGGAAGAATTTCTAAGAGAAGAAATTGACGTTGCTTATAAGAAAGATGAAATTTTTCAGAGTGCCCGAAAATCAGGAGTGGTTAGCAACAAAATCGGCATCGACTTTTGGCACCGAGCTAACCCAGATCCAGCGTTACCTAGATTTACTGACTGGCATGAAAGCCTAAAAAATGCCATTGCTACAATATATTCTATTCATCCAAATTTTCCTAATAATGCATCAAATGAAGATTTGGCAGAAAATGGAAAATTTTATATTCCCAAAGACCTTACATATACAAATCTTACAACAACATTTAAAACCCTCGCAAAGAGAATGGTCATGCAAAACATTCCTGGGTACACTTCATTTGTATTAGAAGCCCCAGAACTAACATATACAAAATTAATATCATATATCTACCCGGATTTACGTGAACTGATCGCTATTAAAATAGCGATTTGCTTCGAAACTGGTTGGTCACCCGATATCACCGAACGAATAGATCCAGATGATTATATTTATGACCCAATTCCTATGGAAAATGACTGGGTATTTATTAAATCAACAAAAGCAAAGGGAGCTTCTGTAAATAAGAAAACAAGACTTCGCGAACAGAGATTGATGATTCATCCTAGTTCAAAAACTGATAAATACAGTGCGTATAATTTAATAAAATTACTAGTAAAAAGAACTTCAACATTACGAAAAGGACATTTATACGAGAAAGCAACTACAGATCTTGACGTTCACCCTGCATTCATAAGTTTAGTAGTAAATGCTGGTCTAAAATTTG
>NZ_AUNJ01000187.1 GCF_000447775.1 Bacteriovorax sp. DB6_IX | reverse complement strand
AAAAATAGAAAAACTCGTGACTCTTGTCCAACTCATCTTCCCACTCAAAGTTCGAATAAGTAGAATAACAAAAATCCCATGAGAAAAAACTCTCACAAAAGTCAGTAAAACCCGACTCATCAATATATTTCTTCTTGTGATTTGAATTATCGTTGAAGAAGATTTTCATCGTATAAGACTGCTTAAAATAATAATCAGACATCGATGAAAGTGTTTTATCATTGAA
>NZ_AUNJ01000186.1 GCF_000447775.1 Bacteriovorax sp. DB6_IX | reverse complement strand
GAGCTTAATATCAAAGGATGTAATTCTTTTTCCTTCTGAAGCCATTTAAAAAGGTTTTCCATAAGCTCGGGAACAAGTATGGGCTTAGGTGCAAGGTGCTTAACTTTTGTTCCTGCTAGAACTCCCACATTCTTTGAACGATAACTTCCAGGGGAAGAAACCAATCCAACCATCAATGTTTTATGTGCTTTTAAAAAGTCCTTGCCACTTTTTAGAGTTGTAGCTTTTCAAATTTGACTCATAAAGCTCTATTGCATTATGAACTTCTTGAAGCTCTTTTTCATGTCCAAGTACTCTTTTCCCCTCAAGAATTGCTGTGATTTGCTCTTCTGTAAAAGTATTTCCTTCGATAGCAAGAGTCGATTTTACTGTCCTAATTTTATTCTTTTTTCTAAGACTTGGGTTAGGGATAGTGAAAGTTGTAGCCTCTATACTTCCGACAAGTCTAGAAATTTCACTTACGAGATTCATGATTTTAGTTGTAATTCTATACGGTGGCTTCATACAACAATAGTATCATATGATACTATCAAATATAAGTAACTATTTCGGTATAATTCCAACTAGTTAACTACTGCACGCATTTTGCACACCTTTTTCAATGAAACCTAGTGTGCCTAGATGATACCTAATGAAGGGCGAAAAGAGACAATTGCCTTTATCTCCTCATAAATATCTAAAATTATGATCGGTTTTAAAATATCCGTCTTGGCCCCCTTGGGAGTACCAAGTTTATAAAGAAAGCCGATCATTGATCGGCTTTTTTTATGCCTTTTTTTCAAATTTCCAAAAATCACTTCAAAAATGAAAACAAACTCTGTAAGTTCGTGATTCCGATGAAAAAGATACTGGTACCTTTTTAGGGTGAGGAAGTAAGTATGCATTATTTCTTGTGTAAAACGACGCAGTGGCTTGGGCCACTTAAGAGTGAGTTGGTTGAGACATTTGGCCCTCAGCAGATTCATGCATTCCCTAAGCTTCCCCTACTAGCAATTAATTCGGATATTGAACTTGAAGATAATTTCGTTGCTTTCTCAACTGTGGCCCTTCCCCATGCTCAGCTACTAGCAGAGGATTCTATTTCCAATCAGGCAAAGCAGATTGAAGAGCTTATTCTTTCTAAGCTGGAAGCAAACCAGACCATTAATCTAGATGTCTTTAGCATGACTTATAAGTTTGGAGTTCTTGAAAAAGGTCGCTCCGAAATTATTAAGGAAAAGCTAATGAAAGGCCTCAGGGCCAAGAAGCTCTTTCCCGCAAAGAAGAAAAAGAATATGGAGTTGGCCATTGTTCAGGTGATGGTTCTTGGAGATCGTAGTATTGCGGTTTCAGTTCTTAATAGTGACGAGGCCATAAAGTATAGAACTTATCTCTCACCTTTTGTCGGTGGCTTCAATAATGTTGAAGATAATAAAAAAGCTCCTTCAAGGGCCTTTAAGAAAATAGTTGAGGCCCAGCTTATTATGGGTCGCAAGACAAAAGAGGGTGAAACCTTTGTTGATCTTGGAGCTTGTCCAGGCGGTTGGAGCTATATCGGACGTCAGCAAGGTGCCAATATTATCGCCCTTGATCGCTCACCTCTTAGAGAAGATCTTATGATAGATGAGAAAGTCGAGTTTAAAAAAGCAGATGCTTTCAAATTTGTGACTGACGAGCAAATTGAGTGGGTAGTTTCCGATATCATATGTCTTCCACCAAGAATTATGGAATTAATTCAAACTTGGGTTGTCTCAAAAAAATGTCAGAACTTTGTTTTCACAATCAAGTTTCAAGGGGAAGCCGACTATCCAATCCTAAAAGAGTTTAAAGAACTTGCTAGATCACTAGACTATAAAGTTATCCTTAAGCAGCTCAATGCCAATAAGAACGAAGTGACTATCATGGGATGGCTTGATTCTTAGTCTTCATGACGATGATACAAAGAAATCATAAAACTAATGGGAAAGAAAACAGTCTCCCTTAGATAGTATTGTAAATCTTCATACCATTGTGGATCAACTTTCTTACAAGTCATCACCAAAGCTTCTATCCAATAGTAATACATGTGGGGATGAATATTGAGATTATCATGGGAGTGCACATTGGCCAATCTCACAATTTGCTTATGATGAAAGGTATCTTGTTCATCAAAGTAATGGAAGAGATGAGAAAGACCTAGCATTAAGGCTTTTTCTTGATGCTCCCAATCAGTATTTTTGAAGTAGTCTTCGATTTTTGGAGAGAGAAAGAAGAGGTTACGGTAGAAGTATTTAGGAAAATGCGGATTTTCAATACTTCTAAAATAACACTTACGAACTTCCGTAACCTTTTCATTCCAAGTTTTTTTTCTTTGTTTGCTCATCCCTATACATGAAACCCATTTAAAAAGTGTCGAGAAGAGAAACGATTAAAGTCATTGGCAGTTTCTCGATTAAGTGGGCTTGTTAGAACATTCAGTTCACTTAGAAAGTGTCCCCACATTAATCTTGCCACATGACCAGTGTCCTCATTCTCATAATTAGCGTGAATAGATTCTAACATCGGTCGAACCCATTCCCAATAATCTAAAATCATTTGAGGTAATATCTTTGATCCCAAAGATTCCTCCGTTACATAATTCTTTGGTGATTGAACCACCACTAAGAATTCATCAAGAATATTCTTATGTTCACTCAATATTCCCAAGAGTGCTTGGTAGTTATCAGCAAGAGTATCTCCGGGCGAGGCATCCATTGTGACATCGAACGGCCTCCTTCTCAAAGCCTCTCTTAGAATATCCGCAAATAAACTAAAGATAACCTCTTCCTTACTTTTAAAGTAATTATAATAGGTCCCAATTCCGAGACCACAAACTTGAGCTAACTCCCTCATCCCTACTTCATCAACACCCTTTCGAGTGAAGAGTTCCATCGAGTTGTTGAGGATCATTTCACGTGTTTGTTGTTTTTTCTTTTCCCTTAGTCCCATAGCAATACCTCTTTTTGTCATTCTATCCCATAAACAAGTTCAAAAAGGGGCCTAAGGAGAAAATTAAGCTGCTGTGAAAGAGTTCAAATAATTACGCTCCATTGCTAAAGATCAGTTAAGATTTTCTTAACCTTCAAGTGTTAAAAAAAACCCATAAACAGGTATTTACTGTCAATTTCTGTTCTCACTAAGGAATTCCCGACTTTTTCCGATAAGTATTCACAATGAGACTCATACAGGGCATCTTCCTCATTTTTCTACTTATTTCATGCTCAAGAACGGTGGTTAGATCGCCGGCGGCAGAGATAGGTCAAACAGATATTAATATCGTCTTTGATATTGATTACACTATTGTTCAGCCCGCTACAGATCCACTTGATCCTGACGTTATTAAAATTGACGATGAACTTTATAAGGTCAATTCTTGGACCAGAGATATTATTGAATCACTTTCAAGACATCATAATGTAAGAATTTACTTCTTTAGTGGTGGGAAGAAAGAGAGAAATGAAAAGCTCTTAAAGAAAATCAAAACAAACTCAGGTCGCTCTCTTCATGAGTTTACTCAGGATATTTTTTCTTATGATGATCTCCACCAAGTCGCTGAGGAAGGGAGCTTCTCTCAAAGGCTTAAGAAGAATCTCATTCCACTAGGACTGAATCTTGATAGAACAATTCTCATCGATGATAACGCAAACTTTGCTTTTAAAGGCCAAGAGCGAAATATGCTTTGGTTGGGAAAGACCTATCACCACTATGAAGACTTCAACAAGTCCTTTCGTGATTTAGGAAATACTAAGGTCCTTCAAGAGTATATTCCAACCTCTTTTCAACAATGGTTTGTGGCAAGAAATAAGCTAAAGTTCGTTTACGAGCTTTTGGATGATGCAATTGTTAACGAACAACTAGGGCGTGTTGATTTTCTCGACTATATTTCAACAAATCGAGAAGATTATATTCCCTATGGCGAAAAGTTTAGCGATCACTACCGTAAGATTTACTTAGAAGAGCTTCCTGATAAAAATATGAACTGCTTAAGAGCTATTCAGTCTTTCTAAGGGTCTGTCGAATCTCATCAAAACTAACATTCTTAATTTTACCCTTACTTTCGAGCTCTAAGACATATTCAAAAATGGGGCGATAGAAGTTCTCAATATCATCTTGTTTGAGATCACATTCCACCATATGCATCCAAGGATGAACAAAACTTCTTTTTTCTACAGCACGATCAATTAGCGCAAAGATATCCTTATAAGAGTAGATAGCCGGACTAATCCAAAACCCCAATGGCGTTTGAATAAGATCATCAGTAATAGACCAGTTCTTATTCTGCCCTCTAATAATTTTAATATTATTTTCCACAAGAAGATGTTGATAGTTATGACGATTACAAGGATAAACAAAGCCCTTCACGTCACAATCAGAATCCTTTAATTCAAAGAGTGAAGTCTCCATGTCCCATCTTGCGACACTCTCTGTAACCGAGTCATCACCATAGTCGATGTGAGCATGCCCATGAGACAAAATCTCTTGAGGAGCTACGCACTTCTTTATATTCTCAAGATAGCTTGTTCCATCCCAAAGATTTGTTTCTAAATTCTTATACTGCCCATCATACCAATTCTTAGACCAAGCAGGATTAAATGCCTCATCTTCGCTTGGAAGAATATCATAGTTAGCAAGCTTTCCAAGAACCGCCCAGCTAGCGCTAAATCTTGTTTCTTCTAAAAGCTTTATAAAAGCGGGAAATGCTTGGGCCTGCTTAACAGCATATTCAACACGACGTTGAACACTGTGATCACGATCTCCTTCACGACCATTTCCCCAGATAAGTTCAAAATCAACAGTAAAATTAAAAAGTGCTGTCTCAAAACAATCAGGATTAGAAGCCTCAACCTCTAAAAGACGTTCATTTAATTGAGGAGAATGATACCCCTGAGCTTTTACTAAACTCTTTAGCTTAATCAAATGATGTTGAATATGTCTTTTAAAGCTCGTCATTAGTAAAAGTCCGTGTCTCCACCAAGGAGATACCAGTTTTTCGACTGCCCCATTCTCTCATCATAGGAATCCTGATCTTGGGTTCTAATTATAAAACGAAAGTCTTCTGACTTATCAGTTGATCTGAATCCAAATTTCGCTAAAGTTGATTCAAGAATATTCTTCTCATTGAGAAAGCAAGTTACGCAGTGTGCTCCCTCTTTTCTATAATGAGCAACAAATGCTTCAACTAAGAGACATAGGCTTTCTTTATTCGTTGGAATAAGATCAACCAAGTGAGCATAATCTCCCTCAACTCTTCCTACGACAACTCCAAGAAGATGATCCTGCTCCCTCACTTCAAAGATATCATAATTGCGATCTGGGCAGTTGAAATATCTCCACTCTAGGTAATTAGCATCTCGTTTAACTTTATAAGGAATATCATTGAGAAGTGTTGTCTCAGACAGATCGAGATCCTTTGGAGCAGAACTTAACTTCTTAAGCTCAACACCTTCTGGCATACTCGTCAAGTTGAGCGGAATATTTTTAAAGACATTGAGAATTGGAAACTTCTTAGTGGCATATCCAAGCCTTAAAGGCAGCTTATGAATCTTAAACCCAAATGGATCTTTAAAGTTTAATTTCTTCACAAAGCCAGGATATGAAAGCTTATTTGGAAAACCGAATATAAACTTCACTCCATCTTCAAAAGATTTCGAATAAGTCTGCTCCGCAAGTTTTACAAAAATACCTTGTCTCGTATAATCCGGGCTCGTAAATGTATCCAGAGATTGAGCCCCCTGTACCTCTTTACCGTCCATACTAAATTTATAACTAATGACAGCATAGTGTCCTGCGAGGGTTTTATCCTCTTCTTTATCCACGGCCAGATCGATATAGCTCGGTCCCATTGGATTAGATTGATATTGCCAGCTCCATCTCTCTATCCCATATTCCGGCTCTGAGAAAACTCGCTCTCTTAGGGCCAGGACGCGATCCCTGTCTTCAAGTTCAAAATTCTTATGAATCCATTTGATTTCTGTACTCATTTACTCTCCCTATAGCTCTTTAACTCTTATCGTCATCATAATCTCGCCTATTTAGCGATTCGAATGAGAGACGACAAATTTGCCTGTACTGCCGACTTTGGGTAGAATCCATAGGATTCGAAGGAGATAGATATGAGCTCACCATCAATAGGTAGGAAAAACACTCAACAATTAAATCGTGAAGAAATGCAACATGTCCTTGCTGTAGCAAGAGGAGAAACGGCTCCAGATATTCTCATTAAGAATGTTAAAATTCTTGATCTAGTCAATGGAGATATTGTTGAAAGTGCAATTGCAATTGCAGGAAAAACTATTGCTGGTATCGGNC
>NZ_AUNJ01000185.1 GCF_000447775.1 Bacteriovorax sp. DB6_IX | reverse complement strand
GAATGGTGTATGAGATGGTTGAATCTATAATTAAAGATTCAAAGGTTGAAGTTAAGCGTAATATTATATCGAGTTGGAAGCATGTCTTAGAACATACCAAAGCAAATCCAAATACTCTTCTTTATACAATTGTGAGAACACCAGAAAGAGAAAATCAATTCGAATGGATTGGAGCAATAAGTGATAGAAGAATGTATTTCTATGCCTTGAAATCTCGAAAGGATATTTCTATAGATAGTTGGAAGGATATTTCAAAATATCAAACATTGAGTTTAGAAAAGGCGACTATTACAAAGTATGTAAGGGAGCGAGGAGCTCAGATTTATCCTACGACTGACCTAAAACAAGCTTATCACATGTTATTAAAGGGAAGAGCTGATCTTGTGGTTATGTTAGACTATTCTCTAAATCATCTTGATAAGAAGAAATTGACGAAACCATTATTTAAAATTGATCAGCCTGGAGAATTCTACATTGCAATGAATAAAGATAGTTCTCCTGAGTTAGTTAAAAAGATTAGAAACTCCTTTAATAAACTTATGAAAAATGGTGTAATTGAAAAAATTAAACTTAAACATAGTCCTAAATAATGAAAATCGAAGTTATAGATCCAAATAATACTAAACAAGCCGAATCCTACTGTTCATGGCTTAATGATGAGACAATGGTAAAGAATTGGTTTCTTCAAAGAGATGATAAAGACTTCGAGGTTAAGTTTACGGTAGAGGACTTTAGAGAATCATTTTCAAAGCCAGATAAAATAGCATTTATCCTAAAAGATAATGAGACTTACTTTGGGTATGGGTCTTTTTTTATAAATCATCCCGTTTCAAAATTTAAAGAGGGGAAGGTTTGTTGGCCAAGTATTGCTATCGGTCTTGATTCCTATAGAGGCAAGGGGCTTTCAAAATTAATTTGTGAAGAAATTGTTCGACTAGCTAAAGAACATCAATGCACACATATCGAAGCAGCAATTTTTGAGTTCAATCAACCAATGAAGGGGCTTTTATTGGCAAATGGTTTTAAGTATTTTGCTAAGGAAGAGAATAAAACTTTTGTTGATGGAAAGTGGTGGGACTCAGAACATTACATATTAGAAATATAGTGACACAAATTATCTTAAAGAAATATTCCTTAAAATTATTCTATAAGTACTGTGCTTTTTTCTTAGGATGTTTTAGCACTTTCTTCATCGCCACTAATTTTGATCTCTCTGCCGTCATTGCCTCAGCAGCAGTAGGTCTTTTATCAACATTTATTCCTATTGGTAAAAAGTATCATACAGTCATTTACTCTGGCAGCTTTGCTGGCATGTGCTCTCAATCAATTTTAACCAGCTATACTCAAATCTTCATCCTTTCATTTATTGGTGCAATCTTATACATATCTTTGGCATCGCACTTTAAAGGACTGGGGGGAAAGCTAGGGACGATTGCTTTTTTAAGTGTGGCCCTTACATATCTAATAGGGAGTTTGATTTGATTCTCCTTATTGCTCTTTCAATTCTTTTATCAGTATTAACATTTAGTTTTTCTAAGCTAAATTCTATCGGTGCGATTCGCTCCTCAGCAATTATAACTCTAATTTCTTGTGGTATTATCATGCTGTTAAGGACAAGGTGGAACTTTGATAGTGAGACCTATATGGCGCTTTCTTTTGGTGCAAGTTTTGTCGGTATGAGTTGCCCGACAAGATTTGGAGTTAAGTCCATTGCCTTTGGAGGGCTTTTCTTCGGTATCTTCTTTTTAAATCTCGTTCCGCTGTTAACTGGCTTCGGTGGAGCACTAGGGACAAGTGCATTTCTGGCAATATCCCTAGTTCACTTAATTCTCTCAGGTGCCAGGCACCTTTTGTTTCGCAGTTGCTAAGGTTTAAAGAAAGTAAATTAAGATTAATTAGTCTTTTATCTAAAAAAGCCACAGTATCCCTTTGTTTTTTAAGTACTTAGGTCACTGTGATTATGAGATAATTTTTTCAATATTCCCAAAAAAATTTCTTAATGTGTTAAATCATAGTTATGGAAAAACTCTATTATGAAGACAGTTCTTATACTAAAAGAATCATAACATTTATTGGTGCAATACTAACTTATTATGCAAGTTGGTACTTTGGGAGAGATATTTTAATGAGTCTATTTCATGGATACATTAAAGATGGTCTTCTACAACCAAAACTATTTTTTAGTCATGTTTTAATTTATGGTTCTATTTTTAGTGCTATTTGTAGCTATCTTTTTATCTACATAGCCTATAAGAATAGAGTTTTAAAACTTCCGAAATTCATGTCTAATATTAAAGAAGCTTTCTTGTATGGATTTTCTAGTGCACTTATACTGTCTTTTCTCGTTGTGCTTTATTGGCTATCTCAAGATTACAATTTTAAATTTCTAGTTAATTGGCCAAGTGTATTTGGGAATATCTTTTCAAATCTCTATGAAGAAGTTTCTTATCGAGCATTGCTCGTAGGCGCTACTCTTGCTCTATTTCGTAATAAATGGATTGCTATCGTAATCCCTTCAATAATTATGGTAAGCACTCATACCCAATATTCCTTTAGAGTTCGAAATTGTATTGTATTCTTTGGGTCTTGTGTATTTTGCTATGTTTATATTAGGACATGTAATTTAGTTTCACCTTGGGCATACACACCAAGCGTCCGATATGATTCTAGACACTGTCTTAAAGGTTTAGATTAAATGAACTAGGTTCGCCAGATAGAATATCAGCTTGCTATTTGTTTATAGCCTTACTAAACCTTGGGTTATACCCAAGTTTTTTTCTAGCGATTCTCTTTGAGTTGACCAGTGGCTTCCACCATAAAC
>NZ_AUNJ01000184.1 GCF_000447775.1 Bacteriovorax sp. DB6_IX | reverse complement strand
ATGAATTACAAAAATTTTCTTGATCATGATAATTCTGACAAAGGTTTGAAAAGTATGATCTTTGAAGTTCATTAAACTCTGTTAAGTATGAGTTTCTCTCCCTTCTAAGAGCATTAATTTTTGATCTTTCCGATAGATTCAGTTCGGGGTTATTCTTTAAGAAGGCTTCGGCCTTATTGGCGATACTTATTTTTTGTAGAGATCGCACAAATAATGCTCAGTATTTATATTGAATTGCCATTTCTTCCATTGTTCCTTGCACTGGTCTTTATCTTTTGGAAGCGCCGGAGTTATTTTTTCAAGAGTCTTCTTAATTCTCTTAGGCTCAAAGAAGTCTCTTTGTTGAAAAGAGAGCTTACAGTTTTCTTTTGTATAATTTTGAAGAAAGAGAGTTGTTGGAATAATGGCCTTTTCTCTTTTCCCGTCAGTCTCAATATAGACTTCAACATTATCTAAGGGATTATTCTTAAGATACAAAACATTATGATTTAAGAAAGTATAAATAGAGCAGTTATTATTAAGAAAGAGTTTGAGGCTATTCTCAGGGCTATAGAAAATAATCTCTTTTATTTGCTCAGGAGTTAGCTCAACTTTGGCGTTGGCACCTATGATTTGTTTCTTTTGAGTCTTCTTATTTAAGAGTTTGGCATCATTGACTTTAACAAGTGATTCGAGTTTTTGAATGAAACCGTAGTCAGGGGAATGATTTGAAGAAGGCCAGGCCACTTGGGCCTGACCTAATATAACTAAACTAGTCGATAGTTTTAGCAAGAATTGATGCAACGTCTTCAATTTCAAGGTTTTCTGTTCCTGTTTTTTCGCTGATTCCACCTTTAAAGTTAATCATACAGAAAGAACAGGCCGTCGCCAACTTCTCAACCTTTTTCTCACCAACATGAGCAAGTCTTTCTCCGGCAAGGTCTTTACCAGCTTCAACTTCGTACCACATATTTCCACCACCCATACCGCAGCATAGGGCCGTGTCTTTATTCTTATCCATTTCTTTGATCTGAACACCAGAAGCTTCAAGGATTTCTCTAGGTGCGTTATATTCACCATGATGACGTCCAAGATAGCATGGATCGTGGAATGAGAGATTCTCATCAACCTTTTTCTCTGGCTTAAGTTTTCCAGATCTCAGTAGGTCTGCAAGAAGTTCAGTGTGGTGTACTGTCTCAAATTCTCCATCTTCAAATTTTGCATATTCTTTACCAATTGTATGAAGACAGTGAGGACAGTGAGTTACAACTTTTCCAAAGTCATATTGTCTCATATTGGCAATGTTTTCGATGGCAATTTCATAGAATGAGTACTCATCACCAAATCTTCTGATTGGGTCACCATTACATTTCTCTGTTTTACCCATAACTGCAAAGCTAACACCGGCTTTCTTAAGAAGCTTAACAGTGTCTTGAACAACCTTTTGGTTAGAAGCATCATATGATCCAGCACACCCAACATAGTAGAGATAGTCAACTTTCTTACCGGCTTCGATTACTGGTACATCAAGCCCATCTGCCCATTTAAATCTATCGTCCTGAGCAATTCCCCAAGGGTTACCATTAATTTGGACTTTTTGAACTGCTGTAGCCGCATCCGTTGGGATATCTCCAAGAGTTAGGGCCTTGTATCTCTTGGCACCCATGATAATATCAACGTGCTCAATATTTGCAGGACACTCTTCCATACAAGCACCACATGTTGTACATGAGTCTAGCTCGATAGATGAGTATGTTTGCTTTCCCAGAAGTCAGCATCAGTTTCACCTGCTGCATGAGTTTCAAGTGCAAGATCTCTTGCTTTAGTAATAATCTTCTTAGGATCAAGTGGTCTCTCGGCGTTATTTGCAGGACAAACTTGAGTACAACGACCACACTCAACACATGCAAGAAGGTCAAGCTTGTTCTTCATTGTAAGCTCAGAAAGCTTTCCAAGTCCAAAAGTCTCCGCAGTCTCATCTGTGAAGTCCATTGGGTTTAGAACTGCTCCTCTTCTAGCCGGAGTAAGAAGTGCTGCTAAAGGAAGGACAAAAATATGTGAGAATTTCGTGTATCCAATTGATGCAACAAATACCATTGTGTTGATCATGTGGTACATCCACATCGTTCTATAAGTATAGGCCCAAGCGGTGTCACTTAAACCGATCTTAGAAAAGATAGAAGCAAGGAACCAACCAACAGGTGACCAAGTGGCCTCGCCAACTGGCATTCCTGTTCCCATGATTCTAACACCTTCGATTAGGTATCCAATGATAACAAGTGAAGCTAGCATGGCGTACATAAAGAGCTCTTGTTTTGGCTTTGTTGCCGAAAGATACTCTGGTTTATCGATATATCTTCTCTTGTAAGCAAGAGCTAGACCTGTCAGAACCATAAGTCCTGCGATATCAGCCGTAAAAGATACAATAATGTAAAGAGGACCTTTATAGATCTTAAAAGGAGTGTCGAAGTGAATAGCAACAACGTCTGTTGCAATCCATAGGATGACAAATCCCCAGAAAATTAGACCGTGGAAAATTGCGACATTTTTAAAACGTGGAACCTTTCCAGTTAATAATGCTGTCTTAAAGAAGTTCGACCAGTTTAGTTTTTCTGGAAGAAGTTTCTTAATTCCTTTAAATCCTTCTCCGCCTGTGACGAAGAGAAGTTTTACGTAAAGTCCTTTGCACATAATAAACATTGACGCAAAAAACATGAGATACATGACATACTTGAAACTTGCGGGAATATTCCACATAATTTCGCGTGTCGCTTCAATTGCGATGTTTCCATCCATAATTTGCCCTCACATGTGATGAAAATTGTTCAAGTTGTTGTTATATTAAATATTTTATAAAATATCTTACAGATTGATACTTATTTTTTACTTATAACCGACAAGAAGTGTAAGTTTATAATAATACTATAATGTCTTAACAAATAAGTCGGTATTTAAAAAGAGAACTTAATGAAAATATCCAAGTTATTGCCAATATTTATGCTGCTTTTCTTAGCTATTTCTTGCACAAGGGTGAAAACCATCAATAAGAAAGAACACAGCTTTAATTCGTATCCAGAAAGACTTATTTTCCTTCAGATTCCGGGCTTGAGTGAGGAACACCTTGCCTACCTAAGATATAAGAAACCTCTTTTTCGTCACCAGACATGGTCGGAGAGCTTTACTTGTTTTGGAAAAATGTGGAGACATAATCTACACGAGCTTAGGCCATCAGTTGAAGATAGCTTAGTTTCGCAGATTACTGGTCATTATGGATCAAATAAGACATGTGATCTCTATGCTGAGGTTCCACTTTGGTCAGTTCTTGAGAAGTTTAATTACCAAAGTGCAGTGGTCGAAAGAAATAGATCTCAGGGAGTTGAAAGAGCTTTAAAGTGTAATGATAAATTTTATGATGAGAGTACAGTTTTTGTTTCGTCAGTTGGGACAGGAAAATTATCACAGGAGTACTTTCATGTCGAAAGAGAGAAAGAGTACTTAAAGAATAAAATTTATCTCGATGAGAGTTGTTCTAAGGCCAAGTGCTTTTCTAAATCATCAAGTGTATTCTTCCATGTTTGGAACTCGCTAGTTGAGCGTCCTAAGAAGCTTTTAGTATTTAAGGATTACTCATTAATTAATGCCATTAATTCTAATAACTCAGCTGCATTTTTTGAGTATCTAGAGGAGCTGAGCAAGCTCATTGCTGATATTAATGGAACTATTGTCAGTCGAAATCCTAATACAACTCTAGTTGTGTCTTCAACTTCTCCACAGAGAATTAAGTGGCCAAGAAGTAGTAAAACTTGGAAAGGTATTAATCTTGCCAAGAGCACAACCGGTGAAGAGTTGATGGCCCCTATCTGGGCAACTGGTGCAATGGCCGAAAATTTCTGTGGTGTTTACTCTGAGGTAGATGTCTTTAATCGATTATTTTGGCGCCCTCAGAAAACGAGACTTCCATTATTGGACGCCTTAGATTTTTAAAAAAAATTAGTGTTTAAGCTGAATAAGATTGATGATCTCATCTCTCGTGATGAGATAATTTGTCTTACAGTAGTCACATTTGGCTTCTAGTGACTCTTTTCCATCAAAGATATCATCGATTGTATGACTTCCTGTTAGTCCAGCAACACCTGTTAGCATTCTTTCACGAGAACAGTTGCACTTGAAAGAAATTTCTTTTGAACCAATAAACTCGAATCCTAGTTCTTCTACTACTCTTTGAATTTTGTCATAATCAGTAGAGGCTTCTTTAAATAGATTCGTTATTTTTGGCTCGATATCTTGCCAGTAATCGTGAAGACTTTGCCTTTCAATAACTTCTTCTTTGTTAACATTCTTTTGAGGAAGCCTTGAAAATAAGACTGCCTGGTCTGAGTCTTCTGATAAGATTACTTTAGAGTTAACTTGGTATGAGTCTTTTAGAATCATATTAACAACTTCATTCGTTGTGTGATTATCGACCTTCATAACCGAAGTATATGGTGTAGGGCTATGAGGGAACATTTTTGACTGGCGAACTTGACCACTATATCTCGTTGGTAACTCATCAAATGATTCAGGAAGTAATAGAGTTCTCATATGACCTGCTGAATTCATCTCAAGCTTTAAACGAAAGTAAGGCTCTTCTGAGTCAATGAAGAGGCCCATATTCTCTTGAGGTTTTAGGAAATTAATAAGAGGAAGTGTACTTAAAATACTATCTCTAAAAAAGTGAAACCCCTTATTCTTGAGATTATGAATAATGGCCAGGTCATGAATGACTTTCTGTCCTTCAAAAAAAGAAATCGTGAATCCATTTTTTGAGTCAATAAAGTTAAAAAGACGACTTTCTGGTAGCATAATGATATTCTCCTATAGTGAATACGGTATATACCTTATTCCTAGCTATGTGTCATCGTAAATAATGGAATACTTATGTTGAACGTCTTTCAGTACGAAAAAGATATTACCGAAATTAGTGACTTGGTGCTCCAGAAAGATCACTGGAAGGCCATTTGTCCTAGCCCACAAAAATCAGATATGTTTCGTGAAATTGTCAATGAAATGGGTCTTGGTGATCGTGTCCAAGTTATGACGATCAGTAAGTTTGTCAGCGATATCTTATCTCTCGCTCCTGATGCTGAAAAGATTGAAAGAGTTGGAAAGTCTCAACTACTTATGGATCTGTGGACACTGTGGAAAATCAAAGTAAATAATGATTATGAAAAGTATCGCTTTTGTTTTGATTTATTTACTGAAATTCGAAGTTATAGCCTAGAGTCTGCAATTGTCGAAGATATAAAAGAGCTTATTGAGCCACAGAATTATGAAGGACTCTTACTCTTTAATGCATACTTTGAAGCGATGAGTATCGTAGACGAGCAAAAATCTTATCAATTGATAGGCGATTACTTTGATAAATCAAATTTATCTCAATCCTATATTTTTTGGGGCTACGATCATTTTAATTCAAACCAAATTGATATGCTTAAGGCCATGAGTGAACATGTAGAAGTTTGTGTTCCACTTGCCTCTAGTATTTTAAAGAGTTGTGATAATCTCGATTGGCCGACATGGTTAACTACAGATGACTTTAGAGAGACTGAGGAAACAGAAGAAATGACTCTTGACTGTTACGAGGTTCCGAAGGGACGCCTCAGTGAGTATCTTGACCAGATTGTCGGAGAGTCAAAATCAAACCTAATTCATATCGATAAATCTTTATCACTGTATAAAATCAATTCATTATTTAAAACCCATCAGAGTTTCAAAGTTAACCATGATCTCTTTGATCATGCGGTTGAAGAAGTCTTTTCAAAGTTAAATGAACTTTTCAAGACTTCATCGAAGCCAAAGTTTGAAAGCTTTGAAGAAGTTTTAGATCAGCTCAGTCAACAGTATCTGAAGGAGCAAAAGCTTTCTGAATTTAAAGTCGCACTTACCTTAAAGCAAACAATGTCTCGTTTTGTAGAGCAGTCAGAGCTAAATGAAGAGCTTGAAGTTGGAGATCTAAAGTGTGTTAGAGAAATTCTCTCGCTTGATCTTCCAAGAAGTTCATTTGTTAGTTTAGTTGAGAAAGAAGATATTGGAATTAATGAAAGGGACTTTTTACTTAAGCCAATTGTGAATGAAGTGGAGAATTATCTTTTTATAGAAAGCTCGAGTTCAACTTCTT
>NZ_AUNJ01000183.1 GCF_000447775.1 Bacteriovorax sp. DB6_IX | reverse complement strand
AAGTGTTTTGAATCCATTCTTCTTGCTGCTAGAGGAGTAAAAGAAGATGTCAGTGTGACATATTGATATGCATAGTGAAGATACTTAATATAGTATTCTTTTGCATTCTCACCATTTGTAATATCTTGGTAGAATTTAGACTCCTCAATTAATTTGATTCCTCTATTTAGTGCTTCTTTTAGTGAGCTTTCAAAACTCATGAAATCCTCCTTGCAGGGTTGCCACCCCAAGTCTCTCCCGACTTGATGTCACAGTCTTTATCAATTACAGTATGACTCTTTATTTTAACATTATCGGGTATTTGCGAGGCAAACTTAATAGAGCACTCTGCACCGATTCTGACATTGTCTCCAATATGCACATCAGGATAAACAGAAGTAAGAGCTCCGACTACAGTGTGGCTACCAATTCGACAACCAGGGGCGATATTGGCACTTCCACCAATAACTGATCTTTCTCCTATGATAACTTCTTTTTGCACATGAGTTTTTCCATTTGGAGAGTAGTGGCAACTAATAGTGCACCCAAGCCCTAGAATTGATTTCTTTCCTACGCTAATTAACTCTGGCTGTCTAATGACAGTATTCATTCCTACAAGAGTTGAGAAGGGAAGCTTCATTCCCATTAAACGGTAGTAGAGCCAATTCAAATAGAAAATGAAATGAATTTGTTTGGCAAAGGGAGAGGCGATGATAATTCCCTGAAAGAGGGAGTTTAGAATCCATCCTACGTACTTCTTATTTGTCCCAATAGGAAATTCTCCCACATGCAGCTTTGGCTGTACTATCCTCTTAAATACTCCGACGAAGATCACAAGGAAGTTGAGAAAGAGAAAGTATCCCAATAAGATGGCCAGGACTTGAAAGATGAGTTGTTCACACCAAAGCATCTTGGCCACGGAGTAGGCCGCAAATCCCGACAGGGAATAGATTAATAAACTAAAAACTAAATAGGCGATATCAAATATTAAAAACATAATCCTCTACTATTTTATCTAAGTGTTGGGGAGCTTCAAGGGGCAGGTAATGACCAAGTCCTTCAAAGAGCAGGCATTGTGCCTGAGGCATGATTTTTTGAAATTTTCTAAAATGTCTCATAGAAAAGATTTTATCGTTTTCTGACCACAGAAGGATAATCTTGTCTTGATAGAGTTCAAGTTGTTTCTGATAGTCCACATTGAGAGCGTCAATGGCCATTTTGACAAAGGCCTCTTTTTGCAGATCACTATTACTTGACCAAAAGGACTTGTTAATAGGGTAGTAGTCACTGGCCCTTTTTAAGACTTGAGGCTGACTTGTATCAAAGTGAGATAGGAAGCTCTCGCTAGAATCAAGGGCCAGGGCCTTATCAATAAAGTCCTTGGCCGGCATATGAGTGATGGCGTGGGCAATCATCTCTTTTCTTGCACGAGCGACCTTTAATCCTCCTGAGGCCATGAGAATAAGTTTCTGGGCCTTATTTTCAAGAAGCTCATTAATTCTTAAACTCAATGTTGCCCCAAGTGAGACACCAATGAGGCAGAAGTCCTGATCTTTGATTTGAGTCTTGATTTGTTTGGCAAAGTAATTGGCCAAGTACTCTAGCGAGTCTTCGGCCTGGAGAGTCTCTTGGTTATAGGGATACTCTAGAATAATCTGGTTCTTATATTGATTATACTGATAGAACTCCTTAGAGTGCCCCATAGGAGGGATTGTAATACAAGTTACCACTGTTGATTCTCTCCTAGCTCATAAATAATCTCTGGCTCTTTGAGAGTGATAATTTCAATACATTTCTTTGCCACTTCTTTTATATCGAGTAGATTCTTTTCGCCTACTCGTTGAATAACTTCGTTCGACATTTGCGCCCTAATTCTTGGTGTGTCAATAAGCCCTGGATGGAGAATGCTAACATGAACGCCGCGTGGAGAGAGCTCATTAGAAAAGGCCAGAGCAAGTCCTGTTAGGGCATTCTTCTCTGTAATATAACTGACCTTACCAGGGCCTCCCCTTCTTGATAGTAGGCTGCCGAGTAAGAGAATTTTTCCTTCTCCCTTTCTTGACATTGACTTAGAGGCGGTCTTTAAGAGATCAAAAGTTGGGACAATATTATTCTCTAGTGATCTTGCAAATTGATCGGACTTCACACTAAAAACTAAGTTTGATGGTGTAAAAATATGGGCACAGTGTATGACTATATCTGGTTGGATTCCATCGGCCTTAAGACTTTTAAAAAGAGATTTTGTGGCCCCTTCTTGTGTCATATCCCATTGGTAGATATGGCAATCTGTGTTTTCGTGGCGTGAGGAAGTACGAATCACTTGAAACTCTGTTGGGTCTAGAAGCTTTGAAATGGCCTCGCCTAGTCCCGTTAATCCACCAGTTATCAATATCGTTTTCATCTATATCTCCCATCTCAAAAGAAGAACTCCTGCTGAGAATCCTCCTCCTGTAGCAATAAGACAGATATTGTCACCTTTTTTAATCTTGCCAGATTTCACCGCTTCATCAAGTAGAACTGCTACTGATGCAGAAGTCATATTTCCAACTTGATCGAAATTGATAAGATACTGATCTTCATTTAGACCGAGATTATCTGCTGCGGCCTTGACGATATTGCGACTGGCCTGATGAAAAATAAAAGTTGAGATATCTTCCTTTGTCATTTGACTCTCTTCAAGGGCCCCGCTAATAAGATTGGACATCTCTTTAATGGCCGATTCAAAAATACCTGAAGCATCTCGCATTTCAATATGACCATCATTTGGTACTACAATTGAATTCCAGAAGCGTCCATCACTTAGAGTTTTGGAATAGAAGATACCTACTTCACCTTCTTCACAAGGCTCGAGAGTCACAGCACCAGCACCATCTCCAAAGAGCATGACTGTTCTTCTATCTTTCTTGTTGAGGTAGTGGCTACGTGTCTCTGCTGCAACACATGCGACTTTTTTCATTCCGGTTTGAACCATTCTTCTTGCCTGATCGATAGCAAAGACAAAACCGCCACAGGCAGCCGTGAGATCAAAAGCAGGGTAGAGCTGGCCCGGAGTGACCAGTGATTGAATAATACAGGCCGTGGCCGGAGTCATGACATCTTGAGAAACAGTAGAGACAATAAGAGCGTCAAGCTTCTTTTCTGGGTCTTTGTCTAAGACTTTTTCTAGCGCCTTGGCACCAAGGTCCGAGGCCTTCTCATCATCTGCGGCCCAGTGTCTCTTTTCTATACCAATATTAAGCTTAACCCACTCATCTTTTAGACGGAGAGAATACTTATCAATAATATCCTGATTGCTCATAACACCATCTGGAAGATGAGATGAACAGTTAGAGATTTTGACCCCAAATCCTCTTGGTTTCTTAGACAATTGTCGCTCCTTATTTCTTTGTATAAGGATATTTTAACCTAAAAGTCTGTCTAGTTGGAAGATGTGATCTTTTGCAAGATTTCCTGACGTTTTATTTTACCCATATTAGTCGTAGGAAAAGTTTCTAGGAAGTAGATTTTTTGAGGGAGAAAATCTAGAATGATTTGTTTAGATAAATCTTCAATAAACTTTCTCTGATCAAACGAGGCCTCAAGACTTGAGTCCCCCTCTATAACGAGCACTGGAATTTCTCCATGAAGTTTTGAAGGAAGGCCAAGTAAAATATTTCTATGACCGACTAAAGAAGTCGTGATTGGTTCAATTTCTTGGGGGTATATATTGACCCCTGCAAAGTTTATTGTGAAATCTGCACGGCCCTTGAGTAAAATGAGCGCGTCCTGTCCAAGGTTCGTTTCTTCTGCCATATCTTGTGTATTAAAGTAGCACTGATCTAAATCTTCGATATCTTCGTTGGCATAATCTGATCTGACATGGAGAGTTCCATTCTCTATTTCCATTTCTACACCAGCAAGCGGCGCTCCAATTGGCAGCGTTTCACTTGTCAGTAGATCAAGACGAGTCGAGCCCTTTTTTTCGCAATTAAGAGTTGAAACCCTAGGGCCTAACTCGCTAAGACCATAGGTATAGAAGATTTCAGCATTTGGAAAATAATTCATCAGCTCGAGAATCTCACTCTTGTAAATATGGGCCGCTCCAATACTGATTTTCATTGATCTCTCTACCGTGAGCTTCTTTCTTTTCATAAACTTCATCAAAAGACGAGCAAGAGTCGGAGTTAGATAGAGGAGATCAATTTCTCTTTCTTCAATGGCCGAAATTAATTGTGGATTTTTTGGAGTTTCATTAAATGTGTATAAGTGATGACCCATCGTCACGGTACTTAGAATCCCTATGACAACACCAAAACTATGAGTCAGTGGCATTGGGAAGAGGATATTCTGTGCTCCACTAATTCCTAATGATTCATAGTGGGCAAGTCCATTCTTTACTGGTCTTTCTAAACGAAAGAGAAAGGCCTTTATTGGACGATCACTTGAGGTTGTCCCACTTGAGCAAGTGATATGAGACATAAAGTTGGGCCTAGTCTTATTTTCTAATCTTATTCTTAGCTCATCCTGTTTTGCTTGTGGGATGGCCGGATTTATAATCACGGGAGTGATCTGGTTATTTAGACAGTGAAAGTATTCGCGTATTAAGACTTCTTTATCTGAATGGGCAAGAAGTGAAACTTTATTACTTGGTTTATTAAGGGCCTCTGTAGAAAGATCGATTTGAGCTTCTAGCGGCGCCCCTGTCTGATTTGCCTCTTTGTCTAGAATATAGAAAAATCCTTTTTTCACTTCGCTTCTAGGCATGTGTCTCTCTTAGTTTTACTCGATTGATTTTAGAGTTGTGACGATCATCCACAGGAATCTTATCAATCTGAATAATATTGAACTCTCTAATTCCAAAACTAGAGACCTTCTCTGTAATGACTTTCTTCACATGATCTATATTATCGAATATTTTAGTTTCAATGAAGACTTTAATTTCTGCCTTATCTTGAATGAGTGCTGAGCGCGAAATGGCCTCGAGCTCATCAAGGGACTCTTCAATAGGATAGGGATGGAATTCATTTCCTTCAAATTGAATAATGTCTTTCACTCGACCAACAAGCCAGAGTCTACCCTGGTCATCAATCCTTCCACAGTCTCCAGTTCTGTGCCATCTCTGACCATCAGGACTGAGAATCTTATTCTCTTTTGTGGCCTTTGGATTATCAACATAAGTCTGTACAACGTGCGCACCCTTGATGATGACCTCGCCAACATCTCCAGTTTCAACACTATAGGGTTTTGCTTCATTCTTATCAAATTCACTAATGATCTTTGGTAATTTAACAATGGCAACTTCAACACCATCATAAGGTCTTCCCACTAGAAAACCTTGTCCTTTAGAATTGAGCATCTCATTGACTTCTGCAGTTGAGATTGGAGCAACTTCAGTTGAACCATAAATAATCTCACACTTGGCGTTGGGGTAAACCTTGTCTAAGTCAGCGCAGAATTCCTTTGTGACAGGACAGCCTCCAAAGGCCAGATTTGTTAGTGTTGATATCTGAATTTCTCTTTGCTTTAAGTTGTCCACAAGCTTCTTATTAAAGGCAAATGAGCCACACATACGATTTACTTTCCATTTCGTCATTTGGTGAATAACCACATCGGGGTTATAGTCAGCGATCTTTGCAAAGTCTACCGCTGGAACTACTGTTGTAATTCCACAAAGAAGATTCATAAAACCAAACATTGGAAAAGAAGGAAAGTCGATAATATCTTCATGGCAATTCCAATTCTTTTCTATACTCTTAATTTGTTCAGTAACGTTCTTAATATTTCTGTCCGATCCCTTTGATCTTCCTGTTGAGCCAGAAGTAAAGGTAATTAAGGCATGATCATTTTCTTCAAGCTCAAGTGCTTCAATCTCACAAACCTTTGAGCTATAGAGATCATCGAATGAGCGAACTCCTAAGCGAGTTCTATCGGCGCTATATTTCTTCTTAAACCACAGTTGTGGGATAAAGTAGTGATACTTGAGAAGTTTATCAATACTAACGATGGCCTTAGCTCCTGAATCACTAATGGCGTTGAGTATCTTCTTTAGTCCAATTCCCGGATCAAGAAAGACACAGACCATTCCCAAACTAAAGACGGCCAGCATAAAAGCGTAGGTCTTTTCACTTATTGGGGCAAGGATAATAATACGATCTCCGCGCTGGTATCCACTTTCAATTAGGCCATTACGATATTTTGAGACTTCATTGTAGAAGTCTTGATATGTTAAATTGATCTCATGATAGGTCTCAAGCGAGTCAATGCCCTTTGGAATGACAAAGGCGAGCTTATCAGGATGCTTTCTTACATTATCGATAAATCTTTGGGCAAGGTTGGCAATTTTCACTTCGCCTTCCTCGAGTTAATATTTATACTTTGTTGAATATTGGAAAGCACAGAGACACCAATGATTTTTGATTTGATCTGCATCTCTCTAAATCTTCCAATGAAGTAGGCCATTGGGAAGTTTTGCTCTTCGATTTGTCCTCTTTCATAGAGATCACGCATCTTGGCCCTTTGAACTTTTCCTGATGTCGTCTTTTGAATTGTTCCTGGAGCAACAATCGTAATTTGATCTTCTTTTACTGGAATAAAAGATGAGATCTCCTTTGAGATTTTATTTCTTAGTTTTAATCTTTCGGCAGTTTTAAAATACTTAAGACTCTTTCTTGTCTCAATCACAATGTGGACTTTTTCGCTATCAGTCGTTCCATCTTTTCTTGCAAAGGCCGCAAGTCTTCCTGCTCTAACTTCTTTAATTGTTGTTGCATATGACTCTAATTCTTCGGCATTGATATTGAGCCCGTTAACGATAATGAGGTCTTTTTTACGACCTGTAATATAAAGTTCTCCTCCTACCATATAACCGAGATCACCAGTTTTTAGCATTCCATCTTGAAAGAGGTCTTTATTAATATCTTCTCTTTGGTAGTATCCTTCCGTGGTTGAAGGACTTTTAATGAGAATATTTCCAATTGATCTCTCAGGGAGCTCATTTCCTCTATCATCAACAATTTTGACTTCAATATCGGCAAGTGGTTTCCCACATGAGACA
>NZ_AUNJ01000182.1 GCF_000447775.1 Bacteriovorax sp. DB6_IX | reverse complement strand
GAAACAAGAATTAATTTACTCTTTATATTCTTCATTACAGCCTATTCTTAGTATGTATTTATCTAAATCTGCACCAAAAGGATTATCTCCTACTATTTTTGAGAGATCTGCCTCTTCTCCATGTAACGAGAGGTAATTTGCAACAATCGCCTTTGCCAAGTTCACAGAAGAATTACTTGTCACCATCGCAGAGTTTTCGACACCACCACTTTCTTTAAAATG
>NZ_AUNJ01000181.1 GCF_000447775.1 Bacteriovorax sp. DB6_IX | reverse complement strand
TATAACCAGGCACTTCTGAAAGTGCCTGGTTTATTGCTGTTCTATAAACGATAGAATCGTCTACAACGAGTATTTTCATTCTATGCCTTTTTAAATTTCAATCTTATCCACATGAACTTGTAAAGTGTCCGCCATCTCTCTCNGAAGCTTCGCTGCGTCTTGTGTATTGGCTGCATCTTTTCCAGTTGTAGCTGCGGCTTCAGATACTTGACCAATATTTTCATTAATCTGTTTAACACCTTCAGCTGCTTCAGTTACAATTCGTGTTACTTCATTAGTTGTCGCAGCCTGCTCTTCAACAGATGCAGCAATATTACCTGCATATCCATTTACTTTTTCAATCGCATCAGAAATTTCACCAATTGCATTTACTGCATTCTTCGAATCAC
>NZ_AUNJ01000180.1 GCF_000447775.1 Bacteriovorax sp. DB6_IX | reverse complement strand
CCTTACTTGGTAAAAAGTATTCTATTAAATATTCCAATTTCTCTCCTCTATAAATCTTATCGGAACCATTTACTAAAGAATTTAAATTTACCTATATTTTATAATATATTCAAGAGCTTACTACTTATCCCTAACACAACCCTAACAAGAAAGTTACTTCTAAGAATGCTAAAATTTAGGTCGTCAACAAATAGAGAATGAAGGCATAACCCATGCACAATGAGTATAATTCAGAAATTAGAAAACACTATCTAGAAGAATATTTTAGTGAGTTTATTGGGAGCTTCTTCTTAGTTTTCTTTGGTTGTGGTGCCATTATCTTATCGAAGAAATCACCGACGGCCCTTCCCTATGAGTATATTCCAATCATCTTCGGACTTAGTATAAGTGTTATGGTCACCGTACTTGGAAAGATCTCTGGGGCTCACTTTAACCCGGCCATTACGCTAGGCTTTTGGGCCGTCAAAAAGTTTCCAAGTTTTAAAATTCCTGCCTATATCTTCTCCCAGTTAAGTGGAGCTTGCAGTGCTGGTCTTATCCATTATTTTATTTGGGGAAGCCATGAGCATTTATTTGGTGCCTCGGTCTTTCATGGACAAGCCTCAGAGGCCTTTATCATTGAAACTATTGGGAGCTTTTTCTTAATGTTTGTCTATTGTGCAGTTTCGCAAGAATCGAAAGCACAAGATCACAGAGCTTCTATTGCTCTTGGTATAAGTTTAACACTAACTACTTTTCTCTTCCTATCGCTAACAGGGGCTTCATTGAACCCGACTCGCTCAATTGCTCCGGCCATATGGTCAAGTTACTATGAAGGGATTTGGATTTATGTTTTTGCCCCTGTGATTGGAGCAGTTGTTGCGGCCTTATCCTATGAAAGACTCAGCCGCTATAAGAAGTATTAATTACTCACAGAATTGATCTGGTGCGATCTCAAAAGTTGGAGCACACATTCCAGTCCACTCACCTGCATTGTAATAAGCATAACCATAGAACCAATGAACCACATCGCTATCTTTAATCTGAACTTCATGAGGATAAACATCTGCGAGCACTCCATTGATTGAAAAACACCAACCATGACTTCTCATTTCCGTATCCGAGAGAACTTCCATCGCATCTAATCCTGTGGCCGAATTAAAAATTGAAGACATATGATTTGTTGATCCATCATAAGGAATCTTGTATTGATCGAAAACTTTAACAGAAAAGTCCCCAGCACTCATCGCTGCTATTTTCACTGACTGCTTAAAAAGTGGTTTCTTTGAACATGCCCCTGTCACAATCATCGTTGCAGCTTGAGTCTGCGTAAATAAAAGGGCAAGAAGTGCGGTCTTTAGGATTCTCTTCATTAGGATCTCTCTTTATGACTTTGATATATTTACTTTGAGACCTTTTACGATTTTGTTCACATCGTGACAATAACCCATGAAGATTTTGTTATTTTTTCCTTATTTTAGGTATTTAACTACTTAAAAATGCTATGATTTACACAACGATTGTCTTTTTATATACTCATAAGTCCCCCCAAAATCGGGGGTTACAGGTAACGAAAGGATTTTTATGCCAGTATTTGTAAACAGAACACTTAATATGAAGAAAATCAAGGCCATTGGTTTTGATATGGACTACACATTAGTTCGCTATAAAACAGAAGCATTTGAAGAGTTTGTTCATCAACTTGTTAGAGAAAAGCTTGTCGAACTAAAGAACTACCCTAAGGAGATCATGGATCTTCCTTTTGATTTTGATCTTGTTATCCAAGGTCTTGTTATCGACAAAAAGAGAGGAAACCTTCTCCAAGTTAGTCGTTATGACAAAGTTAAAATTGCTCACCATGGATCAAAGTCTATTCCATACAAAGAGCAACAACAAATCTATAAGAACAAGGTTATTGATCTTAACGAATCAAATTTTCAATCTCTTGATACAAACTTTTCAGTTTCAAATGGAGTTCTTTACACTCAGCTTGTCGATATGAAAGATGCCGGTTTTGATCTTCCAGACTTCGCCCAATTAGCAGATGATATTAAATTTGCCATTGACGTGGCCCACTCAGATGGATCTCTCAAAGGTCACGCGATCGATAATATTGATAAGTTTATTATTCAAGACCCTGATGTTGCAAAACTTCTTGAGAGATTTAAAAGATTTGGAAAGAAGCTTATTATCGCAACCAACTCAGAATGGTGGTGGACTAAGAAACTGATGGAATACACAATCGATCCTTTCCTAGAAGAACATAAGTCATGGATGGATCTCTTTGACATTACAATTTGTCTTTGTTGTAAGCCACGTTTCTTCACAACGAATAATATGTTCCTAAAGATTGATCCTGAAACAGGACTTATGAGTAATATGGAAGGTAAACTAACAAATGGTTTCTACCAAGGTGGATGGGGTGGAAAACTCCAAGAAGACCTAGGTTTAGATGGTGAGGAAATCCTCTACGTTGGTGATCATATCTTTGGTGACGTACTCACTCTCAAGAAGACATTTAACTGGCGTACAGCTCTTGTTCTCGATCCAATTGAGTATGAAATTGAGGCCATCAATAAATCAAAGAATATTCAAGAAGAGATTGATAAGCTTATGGCAAAGAAACAAAGCCTTGAGCATAACCTCAACCATATCGAACTCAAGAAGCACGAAGACCCAGAGAACTTTAAGAAAGAAGACCTGAATAAGATCTATGCGGAGATCGACCGTGTCGATGGACAAATTTCAGAGTTCTTAGAAGATTACAGAAAATTCTTTAATCCATACTGGGGAGAAATGATGAGAGCAGGACAAGAAGAATCTCGTTTTGCTGATCAAGTTGAAAAGTATGCTTGTATTTATATGACTAAGGTATCTGATCTTTTAGAATACACACCTAAAACTTATTTTAGACCAATAAAGAGAATCCTAGCGCACGAGATTTAATCTCGTGTGCTTGGCACTTCTTTCTCTAGAGCATAGTCCAAGAATTGAGTAAAAACCTCATGAACATAGCGACCATATCCTCCGGCCATCACCCAAGCTTGAGGAATATTTCTTTCTTTTAAATAGTGATAAATAAACTGATCTCTTTTAAGAACTTCTTCTTTGCTTAGTTGAATGAGGTTGGCACTTTCCAACTCATCCTTCTCATAAACATCTGCCCCATGAACGACAATGGCCAAATCCTCACAAGGATTGAAATCGTGAATTTCTCTTGCAAAGATTTCTAGATAATTATCCTCTCTTAACACACCGACATCTCTATCACTTGGAGTAAAGCTAGGATCGCTGTGGTCTTCATTATCAAGGGGCCATCCCTCTTTCATATGAATAGAGAAAGCCCTAATTGTAGAATCACCTGCGACGATCTGAGCGGTTCCATCACCTTTATGAGCATCCATATCAATAATCACAGCACGCTTGATCTTCCCCTCTCTTTGTAAAAGGCGAATGGCCAATACCATGTCATTAAACATGCAGAACCCACCAGGCTTAAAACTCATCGCATGATGCATTCCTCCACCTAAGTGATAGCAAAAACCATTTTCAAGTGCATTTTCACAGGCCAGGATTGTCCCATTCACATGACCCAAGGCCTTTTGAATGAAGTCACCAAGAGGTTTTATGGCCTGACTCGGCTCATAGCGATTATAACTACCATCCTTTTTCACCAGCTCATACGTATCCATGACGACTTGCTCAGGATGCTTTTCGACTCTTTCACAATAATCAGGATCATGGGCCAATGGAAGAATCTCTTTCCCATAACGGCTAAAAAGCTTTTCTTCAGTTGCTTCAATTTGAAACTTGTCTTGAATATGAGCAAAAGGTTTCTCTACTCTCTCATTGAGCATTGGGATACCAATGCCATAATCACTATAGTAGTGAAGCGATAGTGGGTTGTAGATAACAAATTTTTTCTTTTCACTCATAAACTTTATTCCTATAATTTCTCTATGCGAAAAATTCTAATCCTCTTATTTGTATCGTCTTCAGTCTTGGCCGCCAAGCAGATTCGTAGCGAAATCAACAGATATCGCCTTTTACGTGATCGTCAGCTCATAGAGAAGGCCATTATTGCACAAGAACATGACAGTTTCTTTAGCTTTGATCTCTTCATATCATCTGGTTTAAAAGACCTTATTGGTGATATTAGTGACTCAACAAGTGAATCTTCTAGTTCCTCTCAAGTTACAGGAGTAACGGAAGCCTTAAGCAAGAATGTGAATACCGAAAGACAGCTACTCTTAGATGTTGAAGCAGGAATCCCTCTTCCTTATTTTACTTATCAAAACTTGAAGTTTCTTCCCTCGCTTTTTTATCAAATGCACATAGGGGCCTCAGTTTCGGTAAATAATCAGGATGATCCTCTTGTCCCACTCGCTCAAATTTACGTCAACCAGACGACCAGCTATGGGCTCCATTCAAAGATCAAAAGAATGAATAAAAAAGGTGAAACTTATGGGGTCTCTCTTTACAAGAGAGTTAGAACTGACCTTCTCGTCTCAAGAAATGCGACGGCCATCGCAACAAGTGAAAAGCTTATCAATCTAGATGAACTCGATAAGGAAGAAAGAGTCTATGCTCTTGATCTAAGTTTTTATAAGAATAAGCCAGACTATCGCTATGAGGCCCATATAAAAGGCGTCAAGCTCATGGATGCCAGTAGTGAGACGGAAGCAAAGTTAGGGATCACTCCTCTTTTCCATCTTAAGTATGAGAAAGATTATAATCTCGGGAAGTTTGTGGCCTCACCTTTCTTTGGACTTCACTATCGTAAGAAGTATAGTGCGTTTGATGCCATATATATTGGTTCAAAGTTTAGCATTTCTAAGAACTCACCTACGCGATTTATCCTCAAGCTTGATAATGAGACCATTAACTTCAATGCTGGTCTAGAGTTTTCAAAGTTCCAATTTCAATATGGGCTCAAGTCACCCTACAGAAATCCTGTTGATGATATGTGGACATCTGCCACACATCAGATCACGATGCGATTCCCATTCTAACGAAAATTTAGTTAGTTAAAACGAGAAATATTTGTAATAATTACAAAATCCCCCCACCGAGGGGGGCTCTTGCCCTATAACTATAAAGATAGCGAGAGATTTAGGAATAGATTATGGGAAAAATGATTTGGTTAAGGGATGAAACAAAGCCCTTTGAAGAACGTTCAGCACTAACTCCAGAAGCAGCGAAGACATTAATGCTCATGGGACATGAAGTGATCATTGAATCATCGAAGAATCGCGTCTTCAAAGATAGTGAGTTTGAAAAACTCGGCTGTAAAATTGTTCCTGCCCATTCATGGATCACAGATGCTCCTAGCGGAGCCATTATCTTGGGACTCAAAGAACTAGAAGAAAAAGAGTTCCCTCTTATTCATCGCCATATTCATTTTGCCCATGTTTATAAAGGACAAAATGGAGCCAAAGAGTGCTTAAACCGCTTTGTTCAAGGTGGTGGAAAACTCTACGATCTTGAATATCTTACAGATCACAACTCTAAAAGAGTTGCGGCCTTCGGACATTGGGCCGGTTTCGTAGGAGCAGCTCTCGGTTTGAAGTTTTGGATTGACCAACAACTTAATGTTGAATCAAATAACGTCACACTCTCACCATGGAAAGATCAAAATGAGCTTGTCAGCTACATTTCAGAATACCTTTCTAAGTCTATGACAAAGCCAAGGGCCCTCGTTATTGGAGCCAATGGTCGTTGTGGAAAAGGAGCAAGAGATCTTCTTAGCCGTGTCGGGGTTGACATTACAAGCTGGGGCTCAGCTGACACTAGAGATAGAGGACCAATTAAAGAGATCCTTGAGTATGACCTACTCGTAAACTGTGCTCTTATGACAAAGAAATCACTACCATTTCTGGATGTCGCAACAATTCAAGAGGAAAAAAATCTTTCTATGATTAGTGATGTGGGATGTGACCCTACTGGACCATGTAACCCGCTTCCCATTTATCAAAATATCACAACGATGGACCAGCCGGTTAAAGAGATTGCCAGCAAAAGTGGAAAGCTAGCAATTACGGCAATTGACCATCTTCCTTCACTTCTACCTCGTGAAAGTAGTGAAGATTTCTGTGACCAACTTCTACCTCACCTTATGGACTTTCTTGATAATAAAATAGAAAATACTCCATGGGAGAAATCACTAGAGTGGTACTTCAGAAAAACAATGGAAATGGGACTGACAAGAGATCTCAGCATTGACAAGAATCTCACTCAATAACTCACTTTATGAATAAGAAAATTGTCACAATTTTAATCTTAACTTCTCTTGGTCTTGGATTTTTCATAGGTAAGAGTAAAACTCATGAAACTGATGAGGCACTTGTTCTAATCGAACAGATTCAAAATGACCCTTCCCCAGAACTATATGAGAAACTCTTCCTTCTCCTCTTGGCCCAAATAGGACTAAAGAATATTGACTTCAAACTCCCAACACCAGAGACAAAAATTGAGGTAAGAGAAAAAATTGTAGAAGTCATCAAAACCAAAGAATCAAAATGCATCACGACTTATATTGAAAAGAATTGTCCTGAAAAGAAGAAAGATTCCGAGAATATTCTGCGCTCTCAACTTATGCAAATTAAGAACCTCAACTCTTACAATAAGAAGATTAAAGAGATTTATAAGAATAGCTATGTTCTAGTGAAGCCATTTGATCATCAATTTAAGGGGGTAACTTTTGATGTAAGAAGAAAGAGTTATGACTCTCAATCTTATATCTTAGAGATTGACTCAAAGATGAATCACAATGGAAAGATGTGGAATGGACCAGTAACAGCGTCTCTCATTTCTAGTGAAAGAGGTACCATCGATTCTCTCAAAACAGAGGGAAGTAATACAAAGATCTACCTGGCACCGACAAAACCGGAAAGTTTAATTATTGAATTAAAAGATTATATTGTGCATATTCCGTATAGTAATGGAAAACTACATTCTGGAGCAATCTACAGAATGAGGGAGGACTCCCTCATTCCCTGGGGCATACTTAGAAAGAGATAATTATCTCTTCACGCAATTAAAGTCGACATCTTTCAATGTCACTTCACCTTCATTAGAATCGAGAATAATTGACTTCGACTCATAAGCGCTGAACTCATAAGTTTGAGAACTCGCCACCTTTCTATTTTGGTAACCTTCAGTACTTACTTTTGAAACACAAAAAAGTGATGAAGACGTTGGGTTCTTCGCCATAAGAATCACCTTTCCATTTGTTGAACGAGATTCTACGTTGATTTTAACAGCTTCACCTGCCATAACATTTAGGACAGAAACAAATAGTATAGTACTCATAAGTGCCTTCATAATTTCTCCTTGAGAAGGGAACACTTTATTTGACTGGCGCTTTCTACAATCGATTTAACTTCGTGTAAATCTTTAAAATTGCCATGTTTCAAATAGCCTGTAATTAATACACTTCCTTTTTTGATAAGCATATCTAAAAGAGCTAACTTTTTTGATATTTCGAGTTCCCTATTCTCAAGAATCCATTGCATCGATTTCACTCTAAAGTAATCCATCGCAAAGTATTTCATTGAGAGTTGATCCTCATGCCCACCGTATTTTGTACAAAGTGGCTCATCTATAAAACCAACTTCATACTCGGAAGTTATTTTCAACCAGAGATCATAATCCTCGCACACGAGGTAGTCCTCTCTGAAGCCATTATAACGCTGAAAAAGGTTTCGACTCAAGAGGGCAACAGAGGGAGAAATCATACATTGATCAAGGCTACGAATGAAGATATCGCCGCCAGACTTCTGATATCGTTTAGGTATCTTGACCTCTTTTCCATTTCTCACCCACTTTTCATGAGCATGAACAAGCTGCACTTTAGGGTTTGAATGAATAAAGTCTATTTGCCTTTGAAGTTTATGAGAATGCCAACAATCATCACTATCGAGAAATCCAATCCACTCTCCCGATGATTTTGATACCCCAAGGTTTCGGGCCCTCGAAACTCCTGAATTCTCAATTTTGTAATATCTCAATTGTGCTGATCTCTCTAAGAGCTTTTGAAGAAGTGATTCTGTCTCATCTGTTGATCCATCATCAATGACGATAATTTCAAAATCTCTATAACTCTGATTGAGAACAGAGTCTATGGCCCTTTCCAGACAATAGGCCCTATTAAATGTTGGAATGATAACACTAACTTTCACTAGCGACTTTATCAATCTTGGCCAATAGTTCTGCTGTAAGAGGTCTTTCAAGAGAATTGAGAATCCCATCTAGCTGATCATGGTTACGTGCTCCACATAGAAGAGTTGAGCACCCTTCAGTGGCCAAGTTAAAACTCAAGGCCAAGTCCAGTCCTGTATAACCATGATCTTTGAGTATAGGATTAATCTTATCCATGACCTTATAACGAGACTCCTTATCCATGGCCTTCCACCAAGGGGCCCAGCTGCGGCAATCCGACTTATCAAATGTCCTATCTCTGTGAACACGACCAGTTAGTATCCCCTTGTCTAAAGTTCCCCAACTCATGAAGCTAATTTCTTGCTCCACAACCAAAGGCAGGATATCTTTAGTGACATCCCTTTCAAAGAAATTCAGTTGAGATTGAATCGCTTCAATCTTCTCAATCTCACTGGCCTTATTAAAGTCATCAATATGTGTATTACAAAGACCAATGGCCTTAATTTTCCCTTCCATTTTGGCCTTAGCAAGAACCTCTAGAGGCTTTCTGATATCAACCCTCTCATCTGGCCAGTGAATCATATAGAGATCAATATAATCACTTTCTAAATCTCTCAGGGACTGCTCTAACATCTTCTGAGTGACAATGGGATCATTAGTCATATCGACACGCATATTTTCATGCCAAGTCACCCCAGATTTTGAGACAATAAAAACATCTTCTCTCTTATTCTTAAAGGCCTTTCCAATTCTCTTTTCAGATAGTCCAAAGCCATAAATGGGAGCCGTATCAAATATCTTCACACCTCTATCATGAGCATAATTTAAAAGAGAAAGGGCATCCCCTTCACTCATTTGCCCAAAGCCATAACCTGCTCCTTCTCCTGAGATTGAAGCACCACCAAAGGCCAGCGGTAGAGACGAAATTTCATTTAATATTCCATACATAGAAGACTCCTTTAAGAATCAGATAGGATTTGTCCTTTTCTCTTTATATAGCATCGTATATATAGTTGTCATGCGTCTTCTAGTATTTGCCCATCGCGGCGAGGCCCAAACATTTCTCAAGGAATTGAGTTTAAAATCTCATCCTAAAATGAATGATCTCTACATCTCAGAAGAGATAGCAATTCTCTTATGCTCAGAGGGTCTTCTCTCAAGTGTGAGCAAGCTCTCTTTTGCCTTGGGTAAGCTAGAGAATTGCCATGACGTCATTAATTTTGGCATCTGTGGGGCCCTTGAAAGCTCAATAGAGCTCGGTAGTATCCACCGTGCCCGTACCATTTACGCAGAAAATGAATTTAAGTCATATAGTCAAAATGAACATGACAGTATTGATCTCATTACGGCAAAATCTCGTGCTCTGACCAGTGCTCAGGCCGAGAAACTGAATGTCGTAGCTCAACTCGTTGATCGTGAAGCATGGGGACTTGCTCATGTTTGTAAAGAATATGGGGTGGACTTTCAGGCCATAAAATTAGTTTCAGATCACATCACTGATGCTGAGATCTGCCAATTGATCAAGGACCAGGCAGAGGTCTATAGTGATAAGCTTTATGACTACTATCAAAGAGAATTGAATCAAAATAAAGAGGCCCAAAGCGAAGTCGCCGCAAAAATCTTTTCCCATCCAGAGTTCTACTTCACTGTTTCTCAAAAAAGACAGTTTAACAATCTTCTGAGTGCCCTTTCTCAAAAAGAAGGACTCAATGAAGAAGATCTTGAATTAGATCAATTCATTCAATTAGACCTCCTGCCAAAGCAAAGAGCAAAATTACTTTGTGACTGGATGACAAAGCGTCTCTACCCTTTTAAGTCAATGGTGCAGGAGAAACTTGAAGAGCTAACAAGTGAAATGAAAACATATGGGGCTGAATTTAAATTCGATAAGAACCTCGAAAAATCTTCTTATCAATTCCAGGTTCTCATTGAAAGTGAACAAGCGCAAAATCATATGGGTGATCTACTCAAGAAGTTCCCATGGGATAAATTTGAAAAAATCATGAAGGGTGATTTCAATGTTTAACAAGATCCTTATCGAGAAAGGACTTCAAGACAATCCCTACGCCAAAAATATTCTTAAGCACTTTAAGAAGACACCACTTAGTGAAATTGATGACTATACAGATTTCTTTGGGCCCATCAAAAAGCCCTATCTTCAAAAGAGAGATAACCTAAATTTATTTCTGGCCAGTAAAAAAGGAGCCCTTTTAAAGGAAGCCCCTGATGCCTACGGTCTTTCAGGAGAGCCTCACTACTACTACGTCCATGCCTACAATTGCATCTATGAGTGCAGTTACTGCTATCTACAAGGTTATTTCAATTCACCGGATTTAGTTCTCTTTGTAAATCATGATGAAATTTTAAAATCTATCGAAGAAAAGATTATCGAGCATTCGAAAGTCTCAGATACCGGAATCTGGTTCCACGCTGGTGAATTCAGTGACTCCCTGGCCCTCTCTCATATTACCGGAGAGCTTTCAAAGTACTTTGAACTCTTTAAAAAATATCCCAATGCCTACTTAGAGTTTAGAACGAAATCGGCAAATATTAGGGAGCTAATCAAACAGCAGGCCCTACCAAATGTCATTACTTCTTTCTCTCTTTCTCCAGAGCAAAGAGTTCTCGACCACGATTATAAGACACCTCCACTTAAAGCGAGACTAAGAGCAATTTCTAAAGTTGTTGAAAAGTCCCATCCGATTGGAATTCATCTCGACCCGATTATCTATACTGAGGATCTTATTGAGTCATATGGACAACTACTCGATGAATTAAATAGAGTCATCCCTCTTGATAAGATCGAATATATCTCTGTCGGTGTCGTAAGGTTTACCAAGGACGTCTATAACCAAGTGAAGATGAACTATCCAGAAAGTGAATACTTCCACTCAGAGCTTATTAGAGGACATGATGGAAAGATTAAATACCCACGCCCAATGAGACACTGGATTCTCAACCAAGTTCGCCATCTCTGTCTAGAGCGAGGAGCTCGAGAAGAAAGCGTCTATCTTTGTATGGAAGATTAAACTTAAGAAGCTTAGATTTCTAATTTGCCGAGAAATCTTTAAAGCGTCGATTTATAATATAGCGAACCTCATCGCTAATACCATCAAGCTCTTCAAAATAGTTTTGAAACTTATCACCTGGAGAGAAAATCACTTGCCCATCTTGAATCTCATCAAAGAACTGGTCTTCGTAGGCAGAAATTCTACCATAAACATCATCTAGCTCACCGTAGAAGTCCTCATTGAAACCACTACTTGTTCCAACAAGCCTTAGGACATTAAGTGAGAATAACAAATTATCAGGTAAATTATCATGATCAAGAGAGCTTGAAACAAGATTTAGAAGTGTGCGATTAAATCGAGTCACTTCCTCTGGAGACCACTGTCCCTGCTTCATTGCCTCGTAAGCACTTTCAAGAAATAAACTAATATCAGCACCACGACAAATGAGGGTTGATCTTAGAGAGTTAAAGAAAAGGTCTGAATCCACTTCTCTTTGCTCTTGATAGAAATCTCCAAAGGCCTTAATTGCTGTCATCGAAATGTCACGATAGAGAATATCATTAAAGATAAAATCTAGTTTACCAATAACCTGATCCGCATTGAGAAAAATAGGATTCTCAGGATCAATGATTTGTTCATTAGGAAGGTTTTGAGCGAGAAACTTCTCACACTCTTTATTACGATTATCTAGCTTCTTAATAAGGGCCTTAATCTTCTCCACATCAGGGGTATTCCCTTTAAACTGTTTCGCAATACTTTCAATTTCTTGTTCTTCAGCTTCAGGAACTTCTTCGTGAAGAAGCTGCCTTCTCACATAGCTAGGCTTCTTTCTCTTTAGGCGAGTTTCCTTATAGAAGTGACGCTTTTGCTCAGGAATATAGTCATCTTCAAGGTAATCATAGATAAAGTACCCCGCTAGTAGAGCTACTACCAGTATAAATATATTCCTTAAAGTCTTCGTATTCTGAGTTTTCTTCATCTTCTTCTTGAATTATTTCTTTTCTCTCTTATTAGTCTATTCTGAATAAAGAAATAATCAAGTGCACAAGTCATTTCCTCTTGTGATTTTCTAACTTTATAAGGATAAACTCTTAATCCTTTACGCTTCTTCTCAACAAACTCAGACCAGTTTAGTTTAGGACCATCTCGGTATTCCTGTAGTGTCTTTCCCTTACATTCATCATAGATTTTATGAATAAATTTACGACTGTCCTTACTCTCATCTAAAAATGGGAGAACTCTAAAACAGAGCTCACTTTGAACTCTTGGAGAATTATCACCCTTAGCAATTGTCTTTTCCAATCGGTCTTTGAAGACATCAAAGAACATTCCCATTGTCTTTCTTGTAATATCTTTACTTGAATCGAGCCCTGTTAGAATCTGTCCGATTGAGGCATTCGAATTCTCAGAGTAAGTACGTGTTAGACGATCAATCAGATCATCTCTTGTGGCCCTAAGAATATCCTCCGTCTTATCATCAAAGTCTCCTTTAGAGATCTTGATCTGAAGTTCCATTGAAACCATATTTCTTATCTTATTAAAGTAAATATCATTTCCTCTCTCACTTAACTGTAGGAGATTTGAAATACAGGTACTTAAAATAAATGCCTTTTCCTTTCGATCAGAATCAAGAGTAATTCCAACAACACTATCCTCTGAACGACGACAAGCGATTGGAAGTTCTACATCGAGGATACTTCTTGGGTTTGCGGCTTCAATAATAAGTTTGACCACACTTTTCGTTAACTTCAGGGTCTCTTCAACATCTTCAATCTGAAGAGAATAACTATTCATCCAGTTTGGAGTATCTCCGTCACAGAACTCAGGCTCTTCTTCACAAGCGACTTCAATAATATAATCTTGGATACGTTTTCCATTCTTCAAGATTTCTTTAAGCCCTTCTACAGCATTTGGCTTATTATGAAATTGACGTCTTGCTTGGACAAATAATCCGACAGGATCAAATGAAACTGCTCTCGCTCTTTGAATATTCACAAGTCTAATAGTTTCTGAAACAATTTCCATGGCACTTGAATAAACCATCTCCCAATCATTTCTTGAAAACTTTCTTCCCGTATTATTCATATAGCTAATTAATGAGCTACAAACGACTTTCTCACCTGCTGACAAACACTCTCTTGGAATTTCACGATAGCCAATCAACTCAAACAGAAGAAGGGTCTTAGTACGGGCAACAAAAATTGGGTTTTGAACATCAGGGTTACAATTTGAATAACATTGTCCCTCATCTGTTCTTGGAGTCAGATTGACAGGGTTATTCATAATATTAGAAACACCAACCATCGCACCATAGATTGCATTGGAAATCGAATTTTGGTCGGCCAAGAGGTTCAACTCTTCATCTTTTACTCTCTTATAGGCCTGGAGAAAACGACTAATCTTCCCCACAAGTTCAGCTTGAGCGATCGGCTTCTCTCTATCAGTTAAGTCACCTTGTGATGTACTTGGAGACCCTGCACGAACTTGAACAAGCCACTCATCAAGACCTAATAAGTAATAGTTAATGAGATCGACCCCATCAAAAATAACCCTATCCCCATTTTGACCATAGAGATAATTCTTATAAAGGTTTTGAGTTTGAACTGCTCCACAGTAATTCTTTGTCATGGCCTCAGAGACACAACGAATGGCCTCAGGCCAAAGGATACTATCTGCTTCATTAATGAGTTTAGTATACTTAGTATCTTGTACAAATCCAGAGATCGACTTCACAACCGATCCCGCCATCGAGAGATAAAGAGAGTTTGCAGGGTTAGAAAAGAGACTCGCGATTGAAAGTCCATTTCCTAGTAATGAGCTATAAGTACTCTGTGATTTATCAAGACACTGCTGATTTCCATCTAAAGATGCAAGGAGATCATCAAATGAACTTAGAAAAGCGCTAGCTCCCTGCTCAAAACCTTGTCCCATATGCTCAAATCTCACGACTTCAGAGTCTAATGCGATAATCGAAGTTTGATTGCTAAAGATTTGTGATTCAATATAGGCAATCTGCTCAGAACTTAGACTCATCTGAGACTGAGAAAGAAAGAGTGTGTAATCCGCGATAAGCTTTTCTTTTTCTTCCTTCGAGATTTTGTTGGTTCTATAGAGCTCGTAATTTGTGTAGGCATTCTCAAAGTTCGTTAGACCTGACATTCCTCCATTTACGCCGTAACACTGCTCTCTATTTTTTAACTCTACTAGGGTATTTTTGAATGCGCTCAATAAGGCCTGTGAATTTCCTGTAAAACTTACAACATTCGGGCACTGTGAGCGATAAGAGTTTAATAATAATTCTGCAGGGTCCACTGAAGCCCCGGCAAATGATGAAATAAAAGAAAAAGCTATAACTAGCTTAAAAAGTGTTGATTTCATAAAAATACCCCATTATTATTGTCAGGCATTACACCATTACAAGCTCTATTGTGTAAAGAAGGTTCTGTGACGCAAACCTGAAAAAATCAATAAAAAGAGCCTTGTAATTGGCCCTTGCACTTTCGGGTTGAAAAGTATATATTCATCAACCTGTAAACGAAGAAATTAGTAATTATTTAATAGATAAGGATGATGTTATGGCACGCACATGTGATTTAACTGGAAAAAGAAGACTTGTTGGAAACAAAGTTTCTCACGCTAACAACAAGACTAAGATGACTCAAAAGCCAAATCTTCAAACGAAGAGAGTTTTTGATCCTGTAACTGGTGAAACAATTAAGCTTAGACTTTCTACAAGAGCGATCAGAACTCTTGATAAAGTAGGATCTCTTTCTAAGTTCCTAAAGAAATACAAGCACCTTTGGCAATAATCTAATCAACAATTAGTCGATTAAATCGTCAAATATAGAAAGCCCACCTTAAGGTGGGCTTTTCGTGTTTCTGATTTTTAAATACCTCTGTAAACCTTAAAAGAAACTTCCAATCGGAATACCAATAGAGAGCCCATAGGTCTCAACTTCCTGCCTATCCCTTCCCCATCTAATATAATTCAGTTCCCAAAAGTAATTCTTCCCCCAGCGTAACCAAATATTATCGTAAGTTTCCTCCGTTTGAGTCGATAGAAACATTCCATAGGTCATATGATAATTTTCAATGCCAAAGATATGCTTGAAAGTAGCTTCAAAACCTTGAGGATAGATAAATTTATTATTTGTCTGGGAATTACTATCAAATTTGTATGTAAGATACTGGGCACCAATAAGCGGAGCTAATTGGAATCGATTATCAAATGCCGAGGCAATATCATATGCAAAA
>NZ_AUNJ01000179.1 GCF_000447775.1 Bacteriovorax sp. DB6_IX | reverse complement strand
ATCTGACGAGGGCTCTTGAGGAGATAACGATGTAAGTGATTCTCATTACTCTCTAAGAGAAGTCTTTTTCTCTTTCTATTATAGTAGGTTCTTAGTGATATATCCAATTCTTCAATTGAATCCACTTTTTGATAACAAAGAACATTAGGTCTAGTGCCTTTTAACTTCTTCATGATTCGATCAACATACTTGATCTTTTCTATAGNA
>NZ_AUNJ01000178.1 GCF_000447775.1 Bacteriovorax sp. DB6_IX | reverse complement strand
CCATGAACCATGAAAGTTGCAACAAGCATTGTAAATAGAAGTGGAAGTGAGGCCCATCTCGTTTTGATCCCTAAGATGATAAGGATCTGGCAGAAAAATTCTGTAAAGACAGCACCTGTTAAGGAAGCAGTTGGTCCAATTCCTAGAGGATCTGGAAAACCTCCCATTTTTGCTCCAAAGTTTACAAGCTTACTCCACCCATGAGGGAAGATCATCATTAGTCCTGAAGCGACTCTTAAAAATAAAATTCCTAAATCCGTAGATAATTTATCCATGTTTAAATCCTCTTTTTGTTTATGTAACTAAGATATTTTTATCCTCGATCAGAGATTGAGACAAATGAGGAGTTTCAAAGACTTGCCAAGATGTGTCTTAAAGACCTACAATTTTAATATGTCTAGTTTTTACCTATGGAGGGGTAACTGTGCACACAAGTGGAGAGTTTGATTTTTTAGCTCAAGAAACGGCGCGTCTAGCTGAGACGATGTCTGATAGTGAATTTGAGAGAGTAATTTTTTTCTTAATCCAACTGAGCAATCTCAGTCAGAGATTGAAGATGACGTTAATGAGGTTGAAGAAACTTCTGAGGCTCAGCTTGTCGATTATCCTAATGCCCCAGGTCTAGTTTATAATATTTGTAGAAGTGGAAATACTTTTTCCCTTAGAGGTCTTACGACAACTTCAATTGAAGATTCATTTGATTCTTTGACAATGGGAGATAAGTCGATTTTAAGAAGTCTTAAACTTTCTGAAGATGAGCTTGATGATGTGAGATTCGAAGAATTTGAATCTGTCGAGCAAGCTGAGATAGTCTATGATCAGCTTTTCAATAAGAGATTTCCATTAGAAGAAGATATCCTTTGTAATATTGGTGATCCAGGATTTAGCTGGTGGTATGGAAAATCTGAAGATGGTTTTAGAATCAACTTTAAGAGCCATAAGCTAACAGGTTCTGGAGAGAGACTAAGATTAGGGCCTATTGGTGATGTTGTTGTCGCCTGTTTAAGATTAAATCGTCTAAAAGACCATTTTAAGTTTCATATCCCAATTAGCGAAATTGTAATTAGTGAGAAACAATTTGTTTTAAAAAGTTCTGATACAACTCACCCAATACTAAAAGAGTTAATGGATCTCTTTGAAAAAGGTGAGATTGAAGAGGAAAGTGCTCTTCTTTGCGAATTAGGACTTACTGAGAAGTTATATTTAAGAGAATTGGCCGCAGTTAGAAGATTTTGGCTTAAAATTGAAAGAAAACTTTCGGAAAATTACCAGATTATCAATTAGTTAGTTGAGAAAAATTCAAAATCTGGATAAAATAATAAAAAACAGGACGTTTTTTATAAAAAATTTTTTAACAACAGGATGTTACATTGCAATTCTCATTTGATAGAAGATCCTCAAGTGCGGAAAGTGCTCCCACAGCTTCTGCTGGAGCAGATGAAAAATTAAAGAAGGCCATCGAAAGAAATCGAGCAAAAATGGCCAAGAGGCAGATGCGATCATCTCCTCCTCCAAGTGGTGCGACTCCACCTCCTGTTAGAAACGCTGGTGCAAAACCATCTTTAGCTGATAAATTAAGAAGAAGTACGTCATCGGGTCTTCCAGGTAAGACGGCACCACAATCTGCTCAAGCCCCTCAGGCTGCGCAAAGGCCGCCGCAAAGACCGACTCCTTCAGCTTCAGAATCACTCATTGATAAAATGCGTGCTCGTAGAGGTACTCCAAGTCCTTCTCAAGCATCTGCTACTCCATCATCAAATACATCTGTCCGTCGCCGCCAGGTGACAGATCCAAATAATATTGAAATGGCCGAGCCTATTCAAAGAAGAACGACAGCTCCTGCGCCAGTTGCTTATTCTGATGCAACACCTGTTAAGGCTCCATCAAAGACTTCTGTAAAGGCCAAGAGAACTGTAAAGACTAAGAGTAAGAAGTCTGCTGGTTTAACTGGTTGGGCTGTAAAAGGAACTTGGGCATTTTGTACATTCCTTCTTTTAAGACTAATTTTTTCTGAAGGTGGAGTGATTGAATACTATGACAAGAAGTCAGCTCTTGATCAAAAGAGATATGAACTGGAAACTTTGAAAAAAGAGAATGTATCACTGATGGAAGAACTTGAAATGATCCGTTCAAACTCTCGTTACCAAAAGAAGCTCGTTAGAGATCATCTTGGTTATATTGCAAGAGATGAATATCTTATACTCTTTCCTGAATCTCGAAACCGTCGTTACAATTAGATTATAAACTTTTAAAAATTTTCATAACTTTATTAGGAGACTTCCACTTTAAGAAGTCTCCTTTTTTTATTGCGAAAACTTTAGCCATTCCTGCATGAAGTTCGAGAACATAGCGAGAATAGTATGACTTGGTTCTCGGAATATCTTTATCCGGTGAACGCTTTGGAAAGTGTGGTACGTTTTCTTCTAGTCCCACAACTTTGAGCTCACGGTTTAAAAAGATAATATCGAGATTAAATTTCGTTGAAGGCATCCAAAAAACTCGCTGCTCATCAATAGGGTAATAGAAGAATAATCCCTCGTGCTTTTGCATCTTGCTCTTATCTAAATCCGATAGGCCTTGAACTTTTTCCATTGGACTTATTGCCCATGAGACTTCGATTTCTTTTTTATTTGGTGTGATCAGCGTAGCACTAGGCCATTTCTTATTGAGAAACTGTGCGTAACAGCTGGAAGAAATAGCACTAAAAAGCACTCCTAATAGCAGAATTTTACTGAGTATTTGTGGGACAGATGCTATAAATAGTCTCATAAATAATAGAATACTTTGAAAGCGAATTTATAGGGAGACGCTACATGTCAAAACTAGAAGGACTATTGCGAACTCATCACTGTGGTGAATTAAGAGCAGAACACGAGGGTCAAGAGGTGACTCTTTGTGGTTGGGTTAATAAAAACCGTGACTTAGGTGGATTACACTTTATTGACCTAAGAGATAAGTACGGGTTAACTCAACTTGGATTCACTGATTTCAAAGGTGATCTTGAAATTCTTAAGAAATGTCACCTTGAGTCAGTTATTAAGGCCAAGGGTGTTGTGAGAAAGAGACCGGCCGAAGCGCTTAATAAGAATATGCCAACTGGTGAAGTTGAACTCTCTGTAACTGAATTAGAACTTCTTTCTGGTTCAGATATTAATAATATTCCATTTCTTCCACACGGTGCAATTGAGGCCACTGAAGATAATAAGCTGAAGTATCGTTATCTTGATTTGAGAACATCGAAACTCCAAGAAATGCTTAAGTTGAGATCTGATGTGACACTGGCCGTGAGAAATACAATGGTTTCAGAAGGATTTGTTGAAGTAGAGACACCAGTTCTTTACAAGTCAACTCCTGAGGGTGCGAGAGACTATATTGTCCCTTCACGTGTTCACCCTGGTCATGTTTATGCTCTTCCACAGTCTCCACAGACATTGAAGCAGCTACTTATGATTGGTGGAACTGATAAGTACTTCCAGATTTGTAAGTGTTTTAGAGATGAAGATCTTAGAGCGGATAGACAACCTGAATTTACTCAAATTGATATTGAGGTTTCTTATACGACAGAGACATATATTAAGAATCTTGTAACGAAACTTGTGAGAAATCTTTTTAAGCTTGATGAGAGTTATGAGATTCCTGTAATGAGTTACGCTGATGCGATGAGAGATTATGGTTGTGATAAGCCAGATGTGAGATTTGGTCTAAAACAACATGTTGTCACAGAACTATTTGAAGGAACAGAGTTCGGTGTTTTCGCCAATGCTATTAAATCTGGTGGAATGATTAAGACAATGTTCGTTCCAGCACAAATGGGAACTTTCTCTAGAAAGGTTCTTGATGGTTTTGTTGATGTTGTTAAGCCTCATGGTGGAAAGGGTGTTGCTTTCTTTAAAGTTGAAGACTCTAAAGCTTCTGGTGGTATTTCTAAATTTATCACTGAAGATATTCTTACTAAACTTTCTGGTCTTGAAGAGCAGACTCAAGCCGGAACTTGGCTCTTCTTTGCAGATGAAGAAAGTGTTGTTCACTCTTCAGCTGACGCTCTAAGAAGACACCTTGGAAAAGAGCTCAACCTCATTGGTGAAGGTTACAAATTCCTATGGGTTAATAACTTCCCATTATTTGAATATGATGATGGTCGCTTCTATGCTATGCACCACCCATTTACAATGGTTAACGAGTCTCAACTTGAAGACTATATGAATGCTGATATGACAGACCCTAATGGACCATTAAAAGATCTCTGTGCTCAAGCTTATGACCTTGTTTGTAATGGTTATGAAATTGGTGGTGGATCAATCAGAATTCACAACCAAGATGTTCAAGAGAGAATGTTTGAACTTCTAGGAATGAGTGAAGAAGAAGTTAAGTCTCAATTTGGATTCTTTATTGAGGCCCTTAAATATGGAACACCTCCACATGGTGGTCTTGCTTTTGGTTTAGATCGTCTTGTGATGATTCTAGCTGGAACAGATAATATTAGAGATGTTATCGCCTTCCCAAAAACAACGACAGCATCAGATATGATGTCTTCTGCACCATCAATTCCTGCAACAGAGCAGACTGATGAGCTTCATTTTTCTTTTAAAAAGTAATTCAATACGTATAAAAAAATAGGCCTCGTAAAGAGGCCTATTCCATTCGAAGAGTTATAACAAATTAAGAACACTCATAATCAAACATAGCGATATTTGACTATTAGTACCTTCTGCTAAATCGTGATTTCTTTCTTTCAAGTTTTAAACGTTTCTTTTGTGCAGCTTCATTTTTTTCTTTGAGAACAAGAGAGGGCTTCTTGTATTCCTTTCTCTTTTTGTATTCTCTTTTAATACCGTACTTCTCACAAAGGCGTTGAAACTTCTTTAGTGATCTATTGGCATCGTCATGTGATTTGATTTCTATTTTTACTATTTCTTTACTCATGGGCTCATTTAAACATCTCAGGATTTGAATTTAAACTTTTAATCAAGATGGTTTGGTAATCCCGAAGTCGTGAGAGAGAAGGTTGAATTTGGAGGGCCAAACATACTATGGTTATAAAAAAGGAGGTCGCATCTTATTTCAAGAGCTATCAGAAGAGACAAAAGATTCGGAACCAGATAGTTTTTATGAAGAACTACTCTTGGGGATGGTTAAAACAAACTCCCATACTTCAAATCGAATCGGGGTCCAAAAAGTAAGCGAAGTCTTCGCTTCTTGTTTGGAAGAGATCGGTTTTAAAGTCAACTGGCATGAAAACTCGGATGGGGTGGACAAGAGTGCGCCACTAATGATTGCCGTAGTATTTTCAGCATGCCCCTAATTTTATTACACTCGTTTGTCATCAGACACGGTCTTTAAACAAGAGGATAACTTTCCTATTAGGAAAGAAGGGGATCGTATTTACGGTCCAGGAATCGTTGATAATAAGGCGGGGATGATTGTTATTTTACGAGGTCTTATTCACTTGCTGGCCAATAGCAAAGGGAAGAATTTCCAATATGGTCTAAGAGTGATTTGTTCTCCTAATGAAGAAACAGGTTCTAATGGATTTTTAGATATCTTTAAAAATCTCGCACGTAACTCAGACATTGTTCTTGGGTTTGAGCCTGCTTATGGTGAGGGACACATCATAAATGGGAGAAAGGGGAATCGTTGGTATGAAATTGAAATTGAGGGAAAGAAGGCCCACTCGGGACGTGATCACAAAAAAAGGGATCAATGCTTGTAGTGAAATGGCCATGCAGGTTTCAAAACTTCACCAACTAACTGACTATCAAAAAGATCTAACTATTAATGTTGGTCGTATTGAAGGTGGGAAGCAACACAATATTGTGAGTGATTATGCCTATGCCCAGGTTGAAGCAAGATTTCCATGTCATGCTTCACGACATTTTGTGATCGAAAAAATTGAAGAGGCGTTGGACAACACCCATGTCTCATCTTTGATGGAGATCAAAGTGCAAAAATCTCTTATAAAGTCGTCGACGATTGTCCGCCATTCTGTCCGACACCAAAGAGTGATGAGGTTTCAACCTTATATCAAAATCTAATAGCAGAAATTGAAAACAAAGAGATCTCTACCTTACAGGTTGGTGGAGCCGCAGATGTGAACCACTTTAGTACTGGGAACAAAGTTATTTTAGACGGATTAGGCGCAGTTGGAGGAGGAATGCATACCTTTAATGAGTTTCTCCATGTACCGAGCTTGAAGACTCGTTCACTGGCCCTGTCGCAATTATTAATGAACTTATTAGGAGTTTAGATGAAAGAAAGTATTGATATTGAAAAAGCAAGTATGAATGATATGGGAAGAGTTGCAGAAATTATTCGTTCTTCAGCATCTTGGTATGAACCATTTCTAGCAGAGAAAGATTATGACCAACACTATGTTGATGAGAAGTGGGCAGAAGACAACTTTAAAAAAAGAAATTTCTTCGTCGGTAAGAAGGACGATGGAAAGATTGTTGGAACAGTCACAACACAATACTTTGGTAAGGATACTTATCTGGGATATGTTTATCTTGATGCAGAGGAAACCGGAAAAGGTTTTGGGAAGG
>NZ_AUNJ01000177.1 GCF_000447775.1 Bacteriovorax sp. DB6_IX | reverse complement strand
TNAAGAAATGTATTTTACATAAGGTTGTAAGAATTCAATTTCCTAAAAGAAATGAAGTCATGAGTATTAGAACTCAACTTGCTTTTCGCTAATTTTCCTTTGAAGTTAGACCTTTTACTCGATCAGAAATAAAAAAAGCTGCACAGGAATATGCGCAGCTTTGTGTATTATAAGTAAAATATTGATTATCTTCTAAGACCTAGCTGTAGCTCAACCTTTGATCTCGATCCGATGATACTCGTCGAAGTTGCGTTTACAACAACCTTGTTAATTCCAGCACCGTGACGTGTTCTAAAGTGATGAGTTAGCTCTTGTCCTTCACTTAGATATCCTCTTAGGCTTCCCATATCAAGAACTCTTCCATTATCTAGGTAAACCTTCACGGCCTCGATTTCGAGTCCACCACCAACGGCAACAAGCCTAATAGCTTCAACTCCACCTTCAGAAACATAGAATGTATCTGTATCTACGATAAACTTATCAACTTTCTTAGTACCAAATGATTTGAAAAACGGCTCAATTGGACGTGGCCTAGGTGCTGGTCTAAGATCAGTTGTTGAAACTTCGATCGTTCGTACTTTGATATTCCCTTTCAGATCAAGATGCCATGGCCCTCTTTGTGTATTGATACTTGTCAGAACGACATAATCAAAAGTTGATCTGTGCGCATCATGAAAGTCATACTCTCTTCCATCGACTCTATCAGCATCCTCAACCATACCATCAACAAGAAGCTTAACTCTTCCGTTTCCGTTCTTTGATTTTGCTGTTAATTGAACAAGATTAATTCTTTGATTCCCCAATTGAGCGCCCGGGTGTTGATCTTTAATAAGTTGTTTTAGATGAAGAGTATTTTCTCCTCTAAATTGTTGGTCGTGCATTTTGATCCTAAAATTTGCACCAAAGACTTGATTTGTTCCCAGGACTAATGCCGCAGTTAAAATGACCTTATTCAATACTGAATTCATAAAAAACCCTCTCTCTAAAATTTATTAAGCTTAATAGCGTAGTTTTTACAAAGCGAATTTCATGCCAAAAAAAAGCGCGTCATTTGGTCAACTCGACACCACTCAAAATTGAGGACAGTTTCATAGTGCACCTTAGGTATGCAATGAGGGTCAAAAAGGCCCTAGAATTGATCTGAGGGCTTCATATTTTTGGCATCTCCCTTGCTTTAGACCCTTTAACATATAAAAAAATGAATTTGCATATGTTTAGAGAGAAAAGTTCTTATTGAATTTGAGAGAGGGAATTATGATGAAGAAAAGTATTTTTATGGCCACATTAGCAGTTGTATCTTTAAACTCATTCGCCAACAGAGTTGATCTTGAGGCCGATGTTTTAAAACTAGCTAAGAAAGTAAATCGTCTTGCAAATCAAAATGCTGACACACTTTCAAATAAAGAGTTAAGGGATGTAAAAAAGCATCTAACTCTTGCTGTAAAAATCATTAAAGGTATAGGAACAACTCCTGTTCCACCAACAAACCCAAGACCAATCTATCGCGTATGTTCTCAAGATAGTGCGGATATCTTTCAACAAACATTTATTAAGATTAAGAATTTTGCCTATTCTTCAAGTGGTCTTGATATGACCTCATCTGGAGCAACACAATTTGCTCAAGAGTTCACAGAAACACACTCATGTGAAACGGCAGATATCTTCATGAGTAAATCTTCTAGGCTAAAAACATTTGCCTACTCAACTTCTGGCCTTGATATGACATCATCAAATGCCAAGAGCTATGCAATGAATAAGTGGCAATCATTTTGTGAAGACTTTCCAATTGAAAGTGAATTTAAGAAGCACTATACCTTTGCTTACTCAAGCTCTGGACTTGATATGACTTCTTCTAATGCAAGAAGATATGCTCAAGAAAAAGTTGAGCCCGTAGCATTTAGCTGTGGAAATATTTTCTAAAAAAACGTGCACGAGCGCTGTCTAAATGGCAGCGCTATTTCTTTGGCCTACGACAAAGACAAACCGTTAGCCCTGCCTGGCGCCAATGGGATGAACTAAAGCTATATTCATGAAATTCCTGTGGTGGCCTTTCAAAATGCGTCTTATCAAGAGGGTTATTGGCCATATATTCATCGCGATCCATATTTTCATCATCACTGACTTCAACAGTTTGTGATGGGGCCTTAAAAAAATTCTTTAAACTATGGCGCAGGTTAAAGAAATCCAGGCCAAAAATACTATTGTAAAGCCATCCACGTCTGCGATACTGTCCAATCATCACAACTTCATCAAAATGCTTCTCTAGGGCCTTTTTAAGCTCACTGGCACGAAAGTTATTAATATGAAAACTAGGAATATCAGAGCGACTCTTTAATACCACATCATGATTTGGAGTTGAGAGAATAAGCTCTCCACTTTCACTTAGAGCACTTCCTAAAGACTGTAAGAACTCATCTGTCTCTTGAGGATCAAGATGCTCGATAACTTCAAAGGCCGTGATAGCATCAAACTTAATATCCATCTCAGCGAGTTTCATAACATTAAATTTTTTGAAGTCGAGATTCTCACTATGACCAAAGACCGCCCTGGCCAATTCAAGGCTATTCTCATTCAGATCCACCCCAAGTACACTTGAGGCATTCTTTGATAGGATATATGATCCATAGCCCTTGCCGGAAGCACAGTCTAGGACTTTCTTACCTTTTAGGCGATTTGAGGCCCACCAATAACGACTAACATGATCTAAGAAAAAAGGAGATTTAGGATTTAACTCTAACGAGTCACCTTCATATGATTTATATTCCATAGGAATATATTAAACGATATGGCCCACCAATGGCGGGCCGGGAAAATTATGCTTCGATATTGGCACCAACAATCGCCGCCATCTGCATCATATTCACAGTTTCACCTTCTTTCATATTTCTTAGGTCTGTGACTTTTCCTGACTTAGACGTCGAGTTCGTGTTCTTAAAGATTGGAAGTAGAGTTGCATCTGCAACGATGAACTTTCCTGCATTTTCAGGCTTTCCATTTTCAGTCTTAGTCTGAAGACCTTTTGACTTAATATAGTCCCATAGTCTCTTCGTAATTTCTGTTCTTGGAAGTTCACTCTCTCCAAGCATTGCAGATAAATCTGCTTTTAGCTTTACTGGCTTTTTTAAACCTTTTGCTTCTTCTGCCATTTTGTATCCTTTTTTTTAAAATATATTCATTATTATGGCATGCTTTACTTATCTTGCAACACACTTTCTACAAAATTAAATACCTTGGTGTATTGATCAACTTCTTCTTGCTTATTTCCACCACCATGTCCTAAACCTTCCATGATATGCAGTGTGTAATTCTTATCAGAAGCTTTAAGCTTCTCTATAAAGCCCTCCATTGAACTCGCACTGACTCGTGAATCATTGAGACCATGAGCGATAAATAATGGCGCCTGAAGGTTTTCAAAGTCATGGAGCGGCGATCTCTCGCGATACTTTTGTTCATTACCTTCATATGGCCCAAGCATATTAACTAGCCAATCGGGAATATTCGACGTCTTGTAAAAATCTTCAAGATCAGCAAAACCGGCCCAACAAATCCCAAAACCATAAGGATAAGAAGAAGGTATACCTTCTTTAAAATTTTCTGGCATTGTCATGGCCCTAAGAACCGCATATCCTCCATGGCTTCCACCACGCACCCCAATTCTCTCGCAAGGCAGACCTAATTCTTTTTCAAGAAATTTAGCACCCCAATGAACATCAAGGATTTCATCACCTCCAAGATCACCAAGAATTTTTTCACGCCAAATTTTTCCATAGCTCCACGAACCACGAACACCTGGAGATAAGATTGCAATTCCAAGCTCAGCAAAGGCCTGAGTTAGCCACGAGTAGTTATTATCACCACCATAGAAGCTCGTAATAATCGCTGCTCTTACTTTCTTTTTTGGCAGAGAGAGAAAGGCCGGAACCATTTGTCCATCGAAACTTGGGTACTCAACAAATTTATAAGTGTTGTGGATAAGATCATCAAGATTTCCAACGACATTATTAAGCTGCATCTTCTCAACTAATTTCCCTTCAGAGATTTCACAAAGCTTAATATCTCCGGGATTATCCATGGCCGTTGAACTAAGCCAAAGATCCTTTGACTGTAGAAAGTGCTGAGAACCTTCAAGAGTGATCTCCTCCCTACTTTCCACACGATCTCCAGCAAGCTTAAGCTCAACCAATAAGGTCTTATTCTCCTGCTTTCTATCAACTAGAATATGGAGTGTTTTATTATCAGGACTCATCTTAAAACCAGAAGTATTCTCTTCAAAATGAGTGAGTTGAGTCACGCCCTGACTCTCAAGATTAAAATTATAGAGGTTGTCATGGCCACTTTTATTGCTGATAAAGTAAAGACCAGCATTATCTATATGCTCATTGACAAGATAGAGATGTGGGCCTTCGCATTCTTTTGGCAATAATGCACTTAGCTTCTTAGACTTAAGATCAAACTCATAGATATTAGAGTCTGTTCTATTATTATCTTTATCTAGTGAGAAGTAGATTTTAGATTTATCAAGGCTAAATTCGACACTAGACCATGAGAAACGATACTCCCAATCAGAGTCATCGCAGAGTAATTCGCTTTCACCAGTGCTTAAATTCATTAAATAGAGCTTAGTGAAGAACTTTCCGTTTTCTGTTTTATAACGATCACCATAGACGAGAGTTTCAAACTCCTCATCTACTCCATAGATTCCGCAGTAACTCGTCTTTGTCACTTGCTCTAGAGTTCCCGAATCCAGTCTGAGCTTAAAGATATTATAATCTTCTTTATTGTCAGTATCAGAAATAATATAGTGCTCATTAGTTTTCTTATTAAAACCAAAGTGTCTAAAGCTTCTCTTAGAAAAGTCTTCCTCACTCCAAAGATTTCCATCATTATAATTTTTTGACTCAACTAAGTTTAGACAATGAAGTTTAACCGCCCCATCCATATTCTTGAGGAAAAAGGCCTTCGTTGCTCCTTGCGTGATATAGGTATTACTAAAAGGAAAAGCATCCAAATATTTTTCAATCACAATAGACTCCTATTATTTAATTATTTTTGAATAGAGTTCTGGGTAGAGATCCTTAATAATAGTCTTATAAGAGTCTCTGACACTATACTCACTCTTTGAGGCCATATCCTCAATTCCCTTAAGAAGCTTATAGGGTACATTCTTTTGTAAGAGATTTACTAACCACTTTGGTATCTTTCCCATTGGATCAACAAGAATAACAATTTCAACCTGAGTCTTCTTCTCATCAATGGCCTTGATCCAAGTTTGCCCGAGATAAATTTGTGCACGAATATGCTTGGGATCTCTCTGTGCTCTTTCGTCTTCAACAGAGAAAATCTCTACGACCATATTCTTAGTCTTTTCATGAACCACAAGTCGATTATTCAAAACCATCTCTCTGTCACTAAATGGCCATGGCAAATCATTAACACTATAGGTGACGGCCTCATGATCTGAGACATCTCGAATAACTTTCTTATGAGATAGTCGCGGCATCCACTCTTTAGAAAGCTCCACCCTTCTTAAAAGTTCCATCACTTGATCTACTGGGGCCTCTAAGACTCCAATTGATCTGAAGGCCAGGACATCGAGCCCCTCAGGCTCCATTGAATAAACCTTAACCTGATCCTTTTCTTTTATAAGTTGCCAGTCATGCTTTTTAAAATAAGCTGACACCTTTTGGGCCATGGCCTGATCGGCATGTGATTGAAGGCAAAGTGATGAAGTAAAAACTAGTATAACAAGTGCTAAAAATTTCATGTCTATGAGTGTAGAGTAAATACACCAAGAAACAAGTAGGAGCGCATTAGAGAAACTTTCTTAAATAACTGATAATGTCGGTTGCAATTAGAGATCTCTCTCCATATCCCTCTTTAAGATATTCTAAGGCGGCCTGAGAGTGAAGCCATGTCCCAAGTCTTGCGGCCTCAAAGCAATCATGACCCTGGGCAATGAGTGAGGCAATAATCCCACTAAGCACATCACCACTACCAGCAGTGGCCAGGGCCGCAGTACTTAAATCATTTTGATAAATTTCGTAATCAATTTCTCGCTTTGCGATCAGGGTCTGTGCCCCCTTTAAAAGTGCCACACTTGAGAGATCTGCCAGCCTCTTAACGGCCCCTTCTCGATCCTCATCTATATCGCTACCACTTCCACCTAATAAACGCGAGGCCTCACCACTATGAGGAGTCACAATAGTGTGCTTCAAGCTCTTTAATGAATCGTGATCTTGTGAGAGAAAATAGAGTGCGTCAGCATCAAGTAATAGCGGGCAATTTGGTTTATTTTCCTTAAGGTAATCGAGAACTAAATTATAGAGCTCCCTAGACCACGCATCCCTTCCTAGACCCGGGCCAATAACGATGGCCCGGGCCTTTTGAAGTATTTGATAAATTTCTGCTCTCTGCCTCTCATCAAAACCTTCGATAGTCTTAACCATGGCCTCTGGACACTCCTTGAGTACAGAAATTACACTCTCCTCACGAGTAAGTAGTGTCACCAACCCTACCCCTGAGCGCATGGCCGCAAGCGCACACATTGTAATGGCCCCGGCCATTGTGTAATTGCCACCAATGCAAACTAAGTGTCCGTAATCATACTTATTTGAATGAGTTTTTCTGGACTTTAAACTCTTATAGAGCTCTTCTCCATCAATATTTTTTATCATCTTTTTTCAGCTTATCAGGATATGCTTCACATAAAAAGCTAATATTTTTCACATTGTCTCAAGTTACAACTTAAGTTATATTTAAGATAGGTCGATAAGTTGCTAAGATTACACAACTTATTAAAAACCAGTTGTGATAAATTAATAATTATTTACTGGGTCAACAGGCTTTTTTGAGTTAAAATTAATCTAGGCTTTAGTTACACGGAGTAAACTTATGAAATTTTTAGCCTTAGTAAACATTCTTATCCTTATGTTCTCTTTTTCGGCCCAAGCTTCTGTTCAGGCCAAGTCTAAGCGAGCAAATAACGAGGCCCTGGCCTTCTGTTGGCAAAATAAAGATGGAAAATGGTGGTGTGATGGACCAAAGCAGATTCTTTGGGCCCCAGAAAAGTCACTTAAAAAGGCCGTAGTCAAAGTTGGATGCGACAATTACAAGAAACCAATTGCCTGGGCCGGTAATAACCGTGTTGGTCACCTCTTCAAATGTGGCAAGAAGCTCACTTCTTACGATAGAGATATTCGTCGTAAATATGGCGTAAAAAAACAATAATAAAACACTTTTAAAATACCTCCATACTCACCCATAATATCTCGCGATTGGATTCCTATAATCTAATCATGAAAACTCTCCTTATACTTTGTTTTCTTATTTTCACACCAGTAGAGCTCAAGGCCCAAGATGCCAATGACGCCCTCGCTTTTTGCTGGAAGAATAAGCAAGGTCTTTGGTGGTGTGATGGGCCATTACAAATTCTCTGGAATGGAGCTCCTAAAATAAAAATCGCCCTTGTTAAAGTCGGCTGTGATAATCACAAAAATTTTCGTCCGTGGGCCGGAAATAACCGAGTCGGCTATCTCTTTAACTGCGGGAAGGATTTAAAGGATTTTGATCGCAATATTAGAGAACGTTACGGTATTAGAAATTAAAAGCACCGGTTCGACTCATCTTTACTCTTGAAACAAAGACATCGAAGAACTTAAGCATGTCGAGCTTAACTTGCTCCTCTCCTAACTGTTCTAAAGCGTGGGCAATGGCCTCATAGGTACACAGAAAATTTTCTCCAGGAGATTTTCTTAGGCCATAATTCGATTCACCCACATTAGTTAGGTGATACTTGGGCATCTCTTTAAAAACCTCTTCGCGCTTGTGAATCTTCTTTGCCTTTGACCAAGAACCATCTGGAACAACAAGATGAATAGGCTTGCCTTTCACAGCTTTGAAATCTGTGACAGGTTTTGAATCCTCAGTTGGAAAGAGATAGAGATATTGCTCGTTCTGTGTGAACGGTTCAGAAGGAATCGGCTGATCGATATTCCCTCTTTCTATGATCTGGCAATTTGGCAGAAGTAATTGGGCAAAGTAGGCCGTATTAGATGTGAGCCATCTCTCCGTATAGTGCATGACAATTGAAACTTTTATCTGTGATGGAATCTCTTGGATATGATCACAGAAGCACCAATGAGTATTAATACGACATGTGGGACAGCGATCTATGGCGGTGGCCCTTCTTTTGTTCTTTCCCATTGTTAGTGTAGTTTCTTTTCTTCTTGTTTTTCTTCTTGTATTTCTTGCGCTAGAGCTTGAGAGTCTAACGGCGTCTCAATATCGATATCAATGTCGATAATAGATGAGAGAAAGTCTCCCTCTAGCCTTGCCTCCATCATAGACATCGGCCCTAGGACTGACTCAAGATCAGCAAGTTGATTTTCAGATTTTGTCATTTCTGGGTTCTGATTTTCTTGTTCCATGGGCCCAAACTACCGAAAACCAGTGACTTATGCAAGAGAGTGAGCATATTTTACTTAAATCTATGCCGCGACCCTCCTTGGCAAAACTTCCACGCCATAGCATGATCCCTCCACTAGAAGCACAACACACAACAAGCTTACCCAAGTAGTTAAAAAGAGAGAGATCAATCATGAAATATCTATTAATCCTATTGATGACCCAACTAAGCTTTGCGCAAGTTTGGCAAACTCAAAAAGATTGGACCTGGCAAGATGAAGAGGACTACTCACAGTGGATTAGAACCGACGTTGCCAATAAGGACATGTTCGTATCCAAGTCTAGCCCTTGGTATGGAATTTCGGCCGATTGTGCTGATGCCAGCTATGCCCTGAGAATTATCTACTCATACGAGAAGGGACTACCATTTGCCTTTAGAAACCCAAGTGGTGCCCGTGGTAAAAATGCCACAATCTCAAATGAGACCAATAAATTTGATAAGCACCCTGCGGGAACAAAGAGAGTCGTGGCCTTCATTAACTACCTTGGTCTCTCAGTTGGAACAGAGAGTTTAAGCTATAATGACACGTACCCTACGGCCATTAACTCAATTGATGCTGGAACACTCTTTACTTATAAGATTAAGACCAGAAATGGTCATGTCCGTCACAGTTACAATATCAAAGATATCTCTGAGATTGGAACATTCAGACTCCTCTATTCAACTCAGGCCATAAAAAAAGATAAACTCCCAATGAGAGACACTTGGGATAAGTCTCTGGTAAACCTCCCTCATGGAGTTTGGGGATTTAAGAGATTTATCTGGCCAGGTTATCATATGAAAAAGGCCAGCGCCTATCCTCAGAGCTGGAAGCGCTCAACAGAACAACTTGATCTGGTTAACAAGTATGGAAAGAACTTTTTTAACTATGTTCAAAAGACTCTTGCCAAAGTTGACGAAGATCCAAAACAGAAGCTAACACGTCTTTTCAAAGGTCTATGTGATGAGGCCCAATCAAGAATTAAGTATGTTGATCAAGGGCTTAAGTTTAGAGAGCAAATTAGAAACCGTTGTATGAATTATTCTGAGTACGACATCTACTCGACACCGGCCAGAGATAAGGCACTCAAGGGGGCATTCACAAAACTCCAAGATGAACTTGCCTTACTAGAGCCACTCGCGGGAGACTCTCAATATGAAGTCATCAAAAGTATCTTCTCTGAATTTACTTCAAGTAGTGACCAAGAGTCCCTACTAGAGATGTGTGCCATTGAGTATCGTCAAGGTCATAGAATTGATCTTTCTGAGCTTTGGAATCGTATCTCAAAAGGCCTTCTCTCTTCACATCCAAATGATAAGGTGGAGCTAAGATGGGGTGAAACTCGCTCTGGCGCCACAAGATGTAAGAAGTGGTACTAATTTAAGGCACTTGGCCCACTGTTCATAGTGGGCCAACATACTGAAATCCCATAAGAATCAACCAAACTCTTAACCCAGCTAAAACATCAAGATTATAATGGTTTTAGACGATAAGTTAAGAGATGAAGAAGCTAGACAAACTCACATTTATCCTAGGCGTATGCTTGTTGACACAGGCCATGGCCAATAATGCTAATCCTGAAAATGAAGAGCCCTCAACTTATTACTTAAAACAAGTTGCAGATGAAAACCCCACCCTCAAGGCCGCCATGAAAATTGAAGGTGTCGAAACAATTTATAAGAATTGCTTTGATCACCAGTATCAATCTAGTGGTGGAACAATTTCTGGCTCAAGACTGATGAGTTGTCTATGGGAAGGAGATCAGGCCGCAGGTATCCAAGGAGTGTCAGCGAATGAAGAACTTAAGAAGCAAGTTCTCGAATCAGTAGAAAAAGATAGCAAAGGAAAAGAGGTTGACTCTATTCGCTATCAACAAATTGTAAAAACAAAGAAAGAAACTGAACCAGGACTTAAGGCCTTGCAAGATTACTATAGCAAGAAGTTGGACGAGGCCCTTTACGGTGATCGCACCCAAGCAAATTACAAGGACAAGCTTGTCAAATCAGAGAGAACTGTTGATCAGCGAGTATTTTTTGAGCTACAAAAAACTCAGCTCGGTAAGAACCTCGTTGCCGCCCTTTCAAGTTATTGTATCGAGGCCAAGAACTACCAAATTGGAAGTAGCTTCTACGCCACAATTATTCCTGAAGATAAAACTCAAAGACAATCTCAAAGAAAGAATAACTTGCGAAAGCTTAAACAACTCTCTGCGACGGGAAAAGATCTTCAGGCCTCACAGGAGTGGTCTGTCTGCTTAGCAAATATTCAACATATGTGTCACCAACCGAGCACAGTCTATATGATGGACGATAGTGGTAATAAGACCCCTATTCCAGGTATTAATTTTTCACAAGGAAGTCTTGTCAACGAATGTCTCTCTCAATTTCCACAAAACGAGCGTGATCAAAAAAGGGATATGTGCCAAGATGATATCAATTATTCTAAGTCTCGTGCTTGTGAAGTTACTCAATATATTACTGAGTCGAGACAAAATATTATTGCCCTCGATAAGACCATTGAAAAATATGATGAACTAAGAGATGGAAAGAATAAGGGAACGATTAATTTCTACAGTGGAAATAAGAGTGGAGAGTCTATCGACGATCTCACAAGTATTACTTCCAATGAAGTTGTCTCTTCTGGTTATGCCCAAGCTGTTAAAACTCAAGCTGAAGAAATGGACAAGTGCCTAAGAGAAAATGATGAAGAGCTTTGTAAGCAGTATCTCAATAACAATAAGGATGAAGCTTATCGTATGATCGCTGAGGTAAAACTCAAGCAAGAAGCAGTTTCTGAAAAGCTTAAGAATATCGAAGATGGTGATACTGAAAAAATCAAGGCCCTACTTCTTGAAGAGGGATACACTGAAGAAGATGCACAGCAAATGGCAACCATCGATGGTATCAAAGATCAAATTAACGAGCGCTACGATGCTAAGAAGCAAGCGATTATCGATCAATTAAGTGCAAAGATTGAGGCCACAACAACCAAGGGTGATAATTTTAATATGGCCGAAGACCAGGCCAAGATTGAAAATCTTCAAAACGAACTTAAGCAAAAACCACAAGAGTTTGCCGAGCTTGTTCACTTCAATAATATTGTTTCGGGTTACCTCAAGATTGACAATGGTGAAGAACAAACCCAAAACACCGCCTCTATTGCGCGCGAGCTTGAGTCAAACGCCTTTACAAGAGAAAATCTCGAGGCTTCAGCAGAGCTTGGCCTTACCAACCGTCAGGGTGGCTCCTATGACGACTACGCCAATATCGTCTCCAGCACAGGGGTAAGCTTAGATCCTGGAAGTTATGACGATGGTGGCGAGAAAACACTTAACACTGACAATATCAATGACAACCTCCTGAACTACTTCAAGAAGGCCCAGACACAGGAAGATCAGCCTTAAAAAAAGCTGATCTTTTTAGTTGACCACGGGTCACGTATGCCTTTATACTTTTTTTCACATAGAAATTAAAAGCATAAAGGAGTCTCTATGAACTACTTTTCTGAAGAAAAAGAATGGCAATGGCTCATTGATAATGGAGTTGATTGGGACAGAATTATCCCTCTCTACTACCCGACTTTTCCAACTGAAGATGGATTTCAAAACAAAGAAGAAATCATTGATTTTATAAAAGAGCTTCTCACTCAAACAGGAGACTGGACATCGAAGGCCGTACTCGAGCGCGCCGCTGCACTTGATAAAAAAGGCGCTGGTGAAATCGTTGATGGCCGCACTATTCCAGGAGAAGAACTGACAGAGTTTTATCGTGAGGCCGCAGAACTGCAAGTCTTTGGTCTTCCTATTCCACAAGAACTTGGTGGACTAGGTCTTCCGCTTGGACCTCTCATGGTTGTGCTCTCGCAACTTGCGAGATCATGTATGTCTTCATGTACTCAATACGCCTTTTTTACTTCCATGGCCGATATGGTTCACCGCTTCTGTGATGAACCAACTCAACAAAGAATCATTCCGCAAATTTGTGCGGGTACTCTCAGTGGTTCAATGTGTTTAACTGAGCCTGGTTGTGGTTCAGATCTTGGGATGATTAAAACATCAGCGACTCCAACCAATGATGGGAAATTCCTACTTAATGGTTCCAAGATCTTTATCACAAATGGTGGCGGTGGAATCGGTTTTGTTCTAGCAAGAATAAAAGGAGCACCTGAAGGCCTAGAAGGAATTTCAATGTTCCTTTGCGAACAAGACCTAGGAGATGGAAAGCTCAACTTTAGAGTCACAAAGAATGAAGAAAAAATGGGAATGCACGGCTCATTTACGACAGAAGTTGTCTATGAGAACTCAGTGGCCACTCTCGTTGGTGAAGAAGGAATGGGGTTTAAGTACATGCTCCACCTTATGAATGAAGCGAGAATTGCCGTTGGTATGCAGGCCCTAGGTGGGATTGAAGGCTCTCTTGATTATGCAATTAAGTATGCAAGTGAAAGAGAACAATTTGGTAGAGCTCTAACTGATCTACCTCTTATGAAGAGAAATCTTTCAGACTTTACCACTGAAAGAGATGCTATTCGTGCCCTTATGGTTGATACTGTGTCACACTTTGATATCTATCAACACCTCGACAAGAAAAAGAAGCATACTGATGATCTTTCTAAAGAAGAAGAGCAAATGCTTAAAGACGCATGGATTTGGACAAGAAAGAGAACACCACTTGTTAAGTACTATGCTTGTGAGGCCTATACTCACCTTTCACAAAGAGCAATTCAAGTCCTTGGTGGTTATGGATATATGGAAGAATATCCTGTTGAGAGATATCACAGAGATAGCTTTGGCCCTCTTCTCTACGAAGGAACAAGTCAGATCCAAGCACTGATGGCCCTTAAGGATATTGTAAAATATGCGGCAAAGGACCCTAAGAAATTCTTCTCAAGTGTCTTTGCAAAGCACCCAAGTGCAAACTTCATCAGCAGTGAAAATGCGAATGTTAAAACTTTTAATGGCATTCAATACAGATTTAAAAAGAATACCATCAAACTTTTAATGAAGTGTTTAAGACCTGAGAGTATTGGAGACATCTTCAATCCTAAGGCCTGGACAGCAGAATCAAATATCGAACAATTAATGACTCATGCTGAGACTCTTTGTCAGGCACTATCTTATATGGAGACGCTGAGAGTTCTTGCGCTTCATGCAGAAAAAGATGAATCAAGAGTTGAACTCTTTAAGAGATATGAAGTTCTCATTAGACCTCGTTTAGAGATGATCTATACTGATTGGTCTATTAGATAGTATGTTTTGTGAAGTTAGAGAGAAGGAGAAATCCTTCTCTTTTTCTTAAAGCCTAAAATTTGTTATTTCTCTCGAATATGTCTCTGACTGAATATCACCCTCAACATTACACGACTTTTCAATCGTCTTCTTGGTTACATAACCATATTGAAGATGACCTGCATTTGTATTAATTGAATAACTCGTTTTCTCAACTAAATTATAATAACCAGTCTGACTGCTTTTTTCACCATAAGAAACTGTGAAACCATCTTCTTCGATATCAATGGCCTGTACAGAATTAAGTGTATCCAAGTGAACAAGTCCCACCTCAGCATCTTCTGTAATCGCAGTGCAAATTGAAGAGAGATGGCCGTTGAGTTCTGTTTGAACGAGACTCTCCCTAATATTTCCAGTCTGAGAATCATATGGCATGAACACATAACCACCATTTACAGAGCGTGAAATTTCAACATCTACGTTATAACCTGAACTTATGTTTGTGCAATTTTGCTCACTCACTTTAAAAGTAATTCTATCTGGACGACTTGCACCAGCAATCTTGAGACGCTTAGATCTCATTGCATCACAGAGTTTTCGTGCCCATACTTTCTTTTCTTCAGTAATCGCGACCTCAATATTCATCTGAGCGCCAATACTACTCTTGGTCGCACTCTTTTGTTCGACACCACATGAGAAAGGAAAATTAGATAAAACAAATAGTTTAGTTTTTTCATCAAAGAACCTATCGGTGACTCTAAAGACAAACTTGACCCCTCAAAACTGATCCTCTTTAATGGGGGTGAAATTCCCTCACCTCCCTTAAATCATTACTGAATCAAAACAATTTTCTCAGCTGTTAGAAAACTCAGTTAGTAAGATGTTGTTTTTAAATTAAAACCCTAGCTATCCAACCCCATTACTGTATAGCAGCTTATTTACAGCTACTGCGACTCATGAGATAAGAGAAGCAGGAGTTAAGATATGGAATTCAAAGGAAGTCTTGGAAATTACAAGATCGTCGTAAACTGAAGACGGAAGCCAAACAGTTTACTCAAGTGCTTATGATGAAAATTGTCATAGCACTTCAGGTGCTTGGCAAGAAACAATTCACAACTATGTCCAAGGCTGCCAAGTTTTAGAAAAGCTTATCAACAAGACAAGGTAACAATCTTTGAAGTTGGCTTTGGGGTCGCAATGGGAATCTTTGCCACTCTAGAGGTTATCAAAGAAAAGCACCCGAAAGATTATCTTGCGCTCTTTCAAAAACTAGAATTCATCTCAACTGAAATCGATCGCAATTTTGCCCTATGGGCACTAAAAGACTCCGAATTTGCCAGAAAGTATCGGTTAAGACCCGAAGATATCAATCAAAGCGAGAATGAAATTCAAATATTCGTAGAAGGAGTCAATCTTCGTATCTTAATTGGAGATGCGAGAAAGACAATTTCAACACTTCACGATGAGACCCTACTCGATTGTATTTTTCAGGATCCCTTTTCTCCTAAGAAAAACCCAACTCTTTGGACAAGAGAATGGTTCAGGAATCTGAGAAGTTACTGTCATAGGGAATCCATTCTCTCTACCTATAGCGCTGCTGTTCATATCAGAAAGGCCATGGCCCTCTCAGGCTTTACCGTCTTAAATAGAAGGGGTTATGGAAGAAAGCGCTCATGTACTCTTGCTCTATGCCACGAGAACTTAAGCCAGGAACAATTAGAGCTACACAACTCCCTCTTACGCTCAAAAGCCGCCGCTTTTAGTGATGCAGATTGCGTCCTCCCCTAAACTCGAGTAAATAGCTAAAGATATTTTGCCCCTTAACCGATAAATTTCAATAAGATATGAGTTTTCATGTATAATAAATATGAATTCTCATTTTTAGAGCGAAGGGATGTATGCAAATTATTCTTATTGAATCAAATGAGGTTATCAAAGATTTAATCTCACTCAATATTAAAACTTATCTCGGGGTTGATGTCATTGTCAGAGCAAGTGCCTCTGATGCCGTTGAACTTATGACAATACTTCCAGAAATTGACCTCATTATCAGCGCTGTCAAAAATGGAGATGAGGATTCTATTCAAGCTATTTCGGACTTTATAACTGAAAATGATCGCGATATTCCAGTGATTGTCCTTGGTGAAGACAATGATATCCCGCAGAGTTTAAAAGAGATGGCCGTGGCCAGTGAAGAGTCTGACTGGGAAAACACAATCAAGCTTGCCGCAAAAACATTGGGGATCACTGAGGATGTGCTCTCTAAGACAAAAATACCTGACTTCGTTCCTATTTCAGTAAACTACTTCTTCAATATTAGCACCTCTTGTTGTGATGTTTATATTCGTATTAAGAAAGGCCCTACTGATTTTCAATTTGTAAAAAGAATTCATCAAGGTGATATCTTCTCACAAGAAGTCATTAAGAAGTACTGTGACCAGGGACTTAAGAATTTCTATATCCCAAAAGAGCAGCAGAAGAACTTCACAACCTTTGTTTCAAATAAACTCGTAGAGCTTCTTAATGATCCAAAGCTTGAAGGAGATGCCAAACTCGAGGCGATGGGAAATAGTTACGATATCGTTACGAAGGAAATTCTTAAAATTGGGTTTAACTCAGCAACAGTTCAACTTACAGAATCTATTGTTAGCAATATAATGGAAACTTTTAAGAATGAAGAGAAGG
>NZ_AUNJ01000176.1 GCF_000447775.1 Bacteriovorax sp. DB6_IX | reverse complement strand
AATGATACTGAAAAGTACCAAGCGGTAATTAAGAAACTTGGTCTAAGAAAGTAATTCAATTTTACATTTCTATAGAAAACAAAGGCTCCTCATGGAGCCTTTTTTTATTTCCAAGGTACCAGTATCTTTTTCTCATGAGACTTGCGTTAAATGACACAGACCTCATAAGAAAAAGATACTGGTACCTTGGTCGCCTTGGTTGTGCCATGGAATATGGTCGTTCTT
>NZ_AUNJ01000175.1 GCF_000447775.1 Bacteriovorax sp. DB6_IX | reverse complement strand
AGAAAGAGTTAGTAACTTTGATATTCGGCCGGTGATTATCTCTATCTGGCCGACAACACTAGTTCTTCTTAAGTCTAAGAACTGTGTGACAGGAAGGGGAAACTCTCAACTCAACAACAACTGAATTCATCAGAGTCTCTTAATATTACAAGTCATGCTGAGCTTGTAAGAAGACTAGAAGAACTTCAACACTTTCAAAGAATGGGGCAAAAGCTCCTGACTCTGCCTCAGCAGGGAAAAGATATTTTCACGAAGCCAAAAATTAACAGAAAAGAGATTGTAAACTCTATTCTAACTCCAATGGATTTAGAGAAGCTTACAATGTCTATGGTTGATTTCATCTTTAGGCGCA
>NZ_AUNJ01000174.1 GCF_000447775.1 Bacteriovorax sp. DB6_IX | reverse complement strand
GGTGAAAAAAAGGGCATAGAAGCCAGTAGTCTTTAGCAAAGTCAGAACTAGAAAAAGTACCAGTAATATCGTAAAGATTCTTTTCATTTTCTCTCCAAGTATGCTTGTTCACTGTGTTTTCGCTCATTACATATCGCATTAGGCACACCATAGCAAAAACAAAATCAATATTTTTATATGGGCCAAAGCTTATAAAGCTAAATCAGATACTTAGGTGAACCTAATAGACAACATTAGACTCACTGCGTTTATAAAAATCACTCCACAGCTTGTCTTTTCATGACTTTTCCAGAGGAAATCATAGTAGAATGACTAGAAAAATGGAGTGATAAATGGCAGTTAAGAAGGTCACGAGAATGGGACACCCTGTCCTTAGAGAATTAGCGAAACCAATGAGTCATGAAGAAATCCTCTCTCCTGAGACTGAGGAACTTCTCCAAGATATGATTGATACGATGGAAGCTGAGGGCGGAATCGGTATAGCGGCTCCTCAAATAGGAATCTCAAAACAGATGGCCATCATTTCAATCGATGCTGACCAGACTCGCTACGAAGAAGCCGAATCAACTCCACTCTACGTTATCTTCAATCCTAAGATTACAATCATTGACCACGAACTTCAGGGCTTTTGGGAGGGTTGCCTCTCTGTCCCAGGCCTTCGTGGCTTCGTTCAAAGACCAAGAAAAGTTCGAATAGACTTTCTAGATCAGCATGCCAAAGCACAGAGCCTTGAAGTAGAAGGATTTCTTGCGACAGTCTTTCAACATGAGCTAGACCACCTCTTTGGAACACTCTATGTGGACAAGGTCTCAGATATTTCAAAGCTTATGTATAACGAAGAATTTGAGCAGTTTTGGCTGGCCAAAGAAGTCTCTAACTAGCTGATTTTCAAGCTTAACAGACTAAAAAACTCAATTATATTTCTCGGTTTCCGATACGTCCTTGTAGAGAACTAACTCTAACTGGAGAAGTATGTTGAAACCATTAGAACAATTGAAGTGGTCAGCCCTACTGGTTGCTGTCGTCTATGTAAACTATGTCGCTTATGACAAATTTCTTAGACCTGAACCAGGACCTTATTATCAGAATCAGTTAAAAGAAAGAGGCCCAGCATCGATTGCTGAAAAACTACCGGCCCTTGAAGTAATGACAGATTATTTTCAGCACGACACCTTTAATGGTTATGTGAACTATGATCTTGATGTTGATTTCTGGACAGATAAGGGTGAGAAATATTTTGCCAAAAATGGTAAGCGCGCACTTGAAGATGGTCTCAAGAAAACATTCGTTGAAATAATGAATAATAATGCCAAGGGCGATAAGAAACTTCCAACTGAAGCTTATAAGTTTATTACGAAAGAGTTTTTAGCAAAGTTTGTATATACCATTAAAGCCGTAAAACTAATTGATTCAAACTTTGAAATCGACTTTAGTTTTGCACCAAGAAATATTCGCAATACAGACTACAAAGAAGAACTCGCTTCAAACCAGCTTGTACACTTAGGTTCGAAGGGAGAGCTTTTTAAGTCTCTTAATAATATTGAACAAACACTTCCAGAAAAGGTTCTTGCTACAAATATACCGAGTACAGGACATCTCTTTCAATACGTAGGTGGTGCCATTACTATCTCTGCAGAAGTTCTTGATACAAATTGGAGAATCACACAACCGATTCCTAGAACTAAACAGAACGCTGTCAAAGGACAGATCAGATTTAGAAAGTACTATAGGGTAAATAACCCATCTGATCTTGAAATCGCACCTCTTGTAACTTCATCTCGCATCAAGGGGAAGTCAACACATTTTAAAAAGAGAAAGAATCACGAAAATGCCTATGTCACAGTTGATGTTATTTATAAGTATAACTTAGCGAATCTAATGCCAGTAAAAGATAAGGTTGTTGTACACTTTGGAGAAGTTGTTTCTCTTGATAAGTCTCATGACAATCTCATTAAAAGAATCTTCTCTGTACTTAAAAAGAGCAATGATATAAGGACAGCAGATCTCTATGTTGAGGGTGATTACAACGGTCCAGGTCCTTCAACATCTTTTAAAACGAAAATTAAAAAGCTTGTTTATGATTTTGAAGATAAGAAATTCTCTTGGAAATCGAGCTTCTCAACAAACTCTCACTCAGCTTCAGCGAATTCTCAAATCTCGCAGAAAGTTAAGAATGTTCTTCTAAAAAAGAAGAAAGAAGAGTTCATAGAAGCTTTAAAGCTTGAACAGTTAATCGAAAGTAAAAAGATATAAATGATAACAAAGAGAATCATATGAAGTTTAATTCTAAATTAGTACTTGCAGCATTACTTACATCAACAGTCTTTGGCTCAAGTTTCAATATCAAGATAGGATGCTTTCACAAAAGGTCCTTCTTGATAACTATAAGTCCGTATTTGGACAAAGAGACTTTGCCCACAAGACGACTTTTTTAAAGAGCATTGATCGAATGTCCTTCAAAAAGAAAAAGCCTATCTTAAAGTTTATTAAGGAAGTTGATAGTATTTTTCCTGATAAAATTGCGAGGGCCCTCGTGCACTGGCGCCACATCAATAAAAAAGAAGGCAATGTCTCTGACGTTCTCCACTACTATATGGTTTATAAGACTTTTATTCTTAGAGACCATATTGATAACCCTCTAACAAGTCCCCAAGGCAAGCAACTGGCCCAAAAAGAACTCCAGAGGATTATTGGTGATAGCTCAGTTAATAGTAATAATATCTCATTACATTTTAATAAATTGAGAAGAGTTGCAAATTCATTGGCCAAAATTTCAGACGACGAAGCTTTTATTTCTGCCGTTAGCAATGACACAATCATTGCCGCAAATATAGAGAAAGCTGTTCCAGGAATTGCTCCCTACTCGCTGTCAGCGGTTGGTTTTATTCCAGGTAATAAATCAGAAATTGTCTCTGAGAATGATCGTTCACTCGAAAGAATCGACTGGTTCAATGATAGAGTTATCTTTGCTGGGGGAAAATTAGATTTTGATGCTCCTTATGTAAAGATGCCGACAAAGGATGATCCTTCTGGGAATATCGTTTTCCAAGAAGACCCAATCTACATGAGAATCAGAGAGATGATAGACAGGGCCGAGAAGTCTGTTTTCATCGACATCTTCCTTTTTGGAGGAACTCTTGGGGCAACATTATCTGAGTACCTCTTAGATGAGACCATTAAGAAAGTTAAAGCGAATCCAGACTTTAGAGTTATGATTCTCCACGACTATGCAACAAACTATAATATGGTTGAAGAAATGGTCCCAATTTTTCAATATATCCAAAAACGTATTGAGGAAGAGCCTGTTCTTAAAAAGTCTGTTTCACTTCTACAGGCGAATATTCAACGTCACCCACCGGGGATTCCGTTTGGGATTACAGAGTTGATTCCAAAAACACCTGAATCGTTCAAGTACTTTGAAGGTGGAAATACTTATTACGAGTCTAAAATTGACCACTCTAAAGTTATCGTCGTTGATGGTAACTATGATGATGCTGAGGCCTATTTTGGTTCTAAAAACTGGACTGACCATAGTGGTGGTTACTACTACGATGATGCCGTCTATGTGACAGGGCCTGCAGCAGGACTTGTTCAAGCGTCTTACTATAGAGATATTGAAGCTGCTTTAACTGAAGACAAGTTTGAACTTAGCCGTTTCTACTACAAGGAGCTGGGGCTTGATAACAAGGCTTACCTTCCTCGTAAAAAGGAACTACTAGATCAAATTAAGATCACAAAGAAAGAGTATCGCTACAATGGAAATAGTACCGTAAGAATTGCAGAGGCCGATGTTGACGGTACTATTAAAAATGTTAGAAATATGCTTGTCGATATGATTATGAACGCACAGAAGAATATCTATATGGAACAGTTATTCCTCTACGATGCTTATATTGTTAATGCATTAATTAAAAAGAAATCCCAAAACCCAGACCTCGATATCAAGCTTGTTATCGACCACAATGGTAACTTTGGAATGAATGGTCTTCCAAATACAATTTTTGTGAAGGAATTAGTTGATGCAGGAATTGATGTAAGAGCGAGAAAAACATATGGTATTGAAGCTCACTTCCCTGATGGAACAAAGAAAGAGTATCACCAAGAAAACCACAGAAAGATTACCTCGGTAGATGGAAAGGTTGTTCTCGGAGGTTCTTCAAATATTAACCCGGACACACTTCAAGGTTCATTTAGGGAGTTTGGGGCTCAGGTCTTTGACAAAAAAGAAGTCGCCGCATTCGATTCACGCTTTTCTAAAGATTGGCGAGATGCGGAGAAAATGGAAAAACTTGATATCGAGAACTTCGAGGCCAACGTTCTAGGAAACCACCTAGATAAGAAGACCTCTTCTTTACTCAACTCGATTCTATCAAAAATATTAAGAGCTAAGGACGAGTTAGAAAAGCGCTTCTAACCACAACACCCAGAACTTTTAACTTCTTTATTAGGTTTTAGTTTATTTATTAGCTTGGGAAGTTCCTTCATCAGGAGGGACTTTCCAAGTAACATAATAAAGGCAATTGTCAGGCTAAGCTCAAGCCAAGAACTATGAGCATGGGCATGCTCGTGAATATTAAAATTCAAAGGCCACGCAAAACTCACATAGAGATAGTCCACAACAAATGAAAGGCCAAGAGCTACCGCTGCAATAGCAATGATATTAAGAATGACTCCTTTCTTTCCAATATACTGAGCAATAACTAAGAGATTTGAAACATTTGTTGCCGGTCCAACAAGCAGAATAAGTAATGACGTTCCAGGACTCATTCCCTTCATAACAAGAGATGCTGCAATTGGCGTCGTGGCCGAAGCACAAATATAGAGGGGAATTCCAATCCCCAAAATAATCAACTTCCCAGTCCATCCACTTAGACTTTCAAAGAAGTTAGGTGGCACAATAAAGTCGATAAAGGCACCAGCAACAATCCCTAATGTCAGCCAGAAAGCAAAATCATCGATTAATTCAAAAAATGAAAACTTAAATACTCGACTGACTTTAGAAGCAAAGCTTTCTTTCTCAGTCTTTTCAGAAGAACATGATTTCTTTGGACCACAACAAGAAGTAACTTCTTGAGCATTTTTAGAAGCCGTCTCTTCAGAGTCTTTAGAATTAAAGAGAATCTGTAAAACACCAGCAGCAAAGGCCGACAAGAACGCGGCAACAGGCCTGATAATCGTCATTGGAAGATCCATCATCCCATAAGTCATAGCAATAGAATCAACACCCGATTCAGGAGTGGAGATGAGAAAAGAAGAAGTTGCACTATTGGAAGCCCCATTCTTCTTTAGGGTTACGGCCGTTGGAACAACAGCACAGCTACAAAGAGGTAGAGGAATACCGAAGAAGGAAGCCTTAAGAACTCCCATTATTCCTTTTCCACCAAGAGACTTCTTAATCCTATCCGTAGAAACAAAAACGTGAATTAGACCCGAAACAAAAAGTCCTAGCATAAGAAACGGCGCAGCCGTCAACGTATATTTCCAAAGAGCTAACAAAAACTCCATATAATGATTCCTTCGCTAATTTGCCTTAATAACGATAGCATTTTAATTACAATAAGACAGCGAGAATTCCAAGCCCCCTTCCCATAAGGGATAAGCAAATATCAGAAGTAAATACCACGCATCGCAACTCAGTATTTTTCATTTAAAGACAATCTTTTTTTTCATTTTTTGCACTTTTTTTCAAAAAAGGTATTGACGTTTACCCCTCACTTCCCTATAGTTATTTTTACCAAAGCACGGGGGTGTAGTTAAGTTGGTTATAACGTCTGCCTGTCACGCAGAAGGCCGAGGGTTCGAGTCCCTTCACTCCCGCCATTTTAATTTAAACGTTCTTCGGAACTTTAGATATCTAAACCAGAGTTAACCCACTCTGGTTTTTTTTTGCCTTTTTTCGCTACGAGAAGGATTAATAGCAAGATTACAAGCATTAAGAGTAAGCTCATCTACAATTCTACTTATAACCTTTCCTAGTTAGAATTTTATGTAATGAATTTGTGAAATCAATTTTGTTTTTGTCACTATAGGATTCAGGGCCACCAGTTACGAGGCCATTATCGCGTAGATCTTTCATAAAATCGCGCATAGAAAGTCGCTCGCTAATATTTTCTTCATCATAGAGCTCTCCTCTTGGGTTGATCGCGAGGGCTCCTTTGTTGACAATATCACTGGCAAGGGGAATATCGGCGGTAATAACAAGGTCAGCGATATCGGCATGTTCGGCGATGTACTTATCTGCAACGTCAGCTCCACTATCAACTTTCACAAACTCCACATATTCATTGAAAGGAATATTCATATACGAGTTTGCGACGAGAATGACTTTAATTTTTAATCTCGCTGAAAATTTAAAGACAACCTCTTTAACGGCCTTAGGGCAAGCATCAGCATCAATCCAAATTTTTGTTTCATTCTTTTCCATAATTATTTAATTTAAATCCCTTGATAAGCTAAAGCAGTGAGTACTTCTTCTTTAAATCTCTGATGACCCCTTCTTTCTCAAGCTTTTTGAATTCAGATTCAAACTGCTTCTTGAAATCATCATGCTTTATGGCCTTTGAAAAACCAAAGTAGCCTTTATTGGAAATAATGGCCGGGGAATGGGCCTTGAAGTTCTTACTGATCTCATCTTTTGTGTAGAACTGAGATAATGCTCTTTCGTGCATGATAACTAATTCAAGTCTATGACGAGATAGCATTAAGAAGAGTTGATCAATGAAGTTGACTCGTACGAGATAAAAATCTGACAAATTCTTTTCTAGTCGGTCCCCTATACTCCAACCTCTAATTGCGCCAATCTTTAATCCCTTTAGCTTAGAAACTTCTCCTGTCCAAGAGTAGTGAGAATCTTTTAGCGAATAGAAGCGCAAAATATCCTCGTAGAAATGAAAATTTGTGTAGTCGATAAATTTTGAACGTCGCTGTGAACGGTATGGTCCAATGATAACATCAGCATCACCAGATTTAATCATTTCAAGAGCTCGTTTAAGGGGATAGAGATGAATCGTGGCCTTAACATTTAGTCGTTTGCAAATCAGTTGTACAATTTCAACACCCAAACCACTAACTTTTCCATTTTCAGATTTTTCAACAATCTTTGGGAAGTTCGTTCCGACGAAGCGATAGCTCTTACCGAAAACGGGCAATTGGAGAAATAGAAATAGTAAAATAAGCTGGATGCGCAAAGAACTCCCCTCTATAAAATCCCGACTCTAAAGCGTCTATTCTTGATTCGTCCTTCATTGAGTTTCTTGCATACTAGTTTAACATGCTCTGACTTAATTGCGACATAACTCATCACATTAGTTATTGAAATATCTCCAATATCCTTAAAATCAATGCCAGATTCACCTACGATTGCACCAACAATATCGCCAGGCCTCAACTTGTCTTTCTTTCCACCACTAATATAAATTGAGCTCATCTCTGGCCTTACTTTATATTCTTTTTGAGAGTCGAAAATCTCAACTCCCTTGAGTTCATGTTCTTTATTTTGATACTCTTCAATTCTTTGGATCTTATCAGTTTCATTTTGAGTTAGAAAACTCACCGCGTGTCCCTCGTTTCCAGCACGCCCTGTTCTTCCAATCCTGTGAACATATACTTCTGGATCATTCGGGAGATCAAAGTTCACGACAAGGTCGAGATCTTTAATATCTATCCCCCTCGCGGCCACATCTGTTGCAACAATTCCCGAAAGACTTCTATTTGAGAACATTGTTAAGACAGCTGTTCTCTCGTTTTGTTCAAGATCACTGTGAATAGATGAAACGACAACCCCATTTTCATAGAGTTCATCAGCGACATCATCACAGATTCTCTTCGTCTTGCAAAAGATGATGAACCTTTCAGATTGATAGTTAGCAAGGGCGGCCTCAAGAGCATTCATCTTATCCTTGTGAGATTCCAACTCAATGAATTCTTCTTTAATCATGCTCTCATTGTGAGTGACATCAACACTAACCTTGATGGCATCATTTTGAAGTTCAGAGCTAAGCTCTTCAATATCTTGTGGGAAAGTGGCCGAGAAAAGTAGTGTTTGGCGATCAGCTGGAACAAAAGAAGATATTTTAAAAATATCCTCACTGAAGCCCATATCGAGCATACGATCTGCCTCATCTAAAATATAATAATTCACAAAATCTAAGTTTAAGACTTTCTTTCTAAGGAGCTTGAGAACTCTCCCAGGAGTCCCAACAATAACATGAGCTCCGTGAGAAAGAGATTTACTTTGATGGTACTCAGACTTTCCACCTGTAATCGTGAGAATTTTGACATTAGGAATAGTTCTGGCCACCATTCTCATTTCCTTGGCCACTTGTTCAGCAAGCTCTCTCGTAGGACAAAGAATTAATACCTGTGGACGTGTTTGTTTGATATCAATATCATTTAAAGCACCGAGACCAAAGGCCACAGTTTTACCACTTCCTGTTTTGGCCTGAGCAATAACATCGCTCCCCTCTAAAATTAGTGGTAGGGACTTTTCTTGAATTGGAGTCATTGAACTAAAATTCAAGTCGTTGAGATTCTTGATTAGTCTAGGATCTAGACTTAAGCTTTCAAATTTATTACTCATTTATGGCTTCTTCTTTGGAATTGGTAGTTGATCAATACCTATAACTCTCTTTTTTTGCACACTATGTCAAACCTAGAGATGATCTATTCTTGACCATAGTCGCTCCACTAACTAAAATGGCCCCAATAAAGGCATTATATGAATATTGAAAACTACCATTTCCACCTCTACTACGCACTTGAAGAAGAACAAATTGCAAAAGCGACTGAGGTACTCAATAAACTTTCCAAAGACAAGCCAGGCATTCCAATTGGACGAATTTGGGAAAAACCAGTCGGACCACACCCGGAAGGTTCATGCCAAGTGACAGTTGAACGAGAGCAGTTTTCTGAGATGATGGAATACTTCTTTGAAAACCGCCAAGGACTCTCTCTCTTTATCCACCCAAATACAGGTGACGACTTAAGAGACCATACTGAGCACACTGTTTGGCTTGGAAGAGAGTATCAATTGAAAACAGAGATATTTCGCTAGGATAAACTTATGAAACTAGGAAATCAGGTAGAATGGGGATTACATTGTATGGAACTTCTAGCGAGAGTTCCCGATGGTATTTATATTCCAACCAAAGTTCTTGCAAAGTTTCATGGAATTCCAAAAGAGTATTTATCTAAGGCCATGCAGGCCCTTGCCTCGGCAAATCTTATCGAAGGAACTCTCGGCCCAAAGGGCGGCTATAGAATAGCAAGAAGTCCCTCGAAAATAAGTCTACTCGAAATTGTCGAGGCAATTGAAGGAAGAAAGAGGACCTTCAACTGCCAAGAGATTCGTTTCAATAACCCTTGCCTACAAAACAAAGAGATGAAAAAAGAAACGAAGAAAGGAACAATCTGCGCCGTGGCCAGAACAATGCTTCAAGCAGATGAGGCCTGGAGAAAAGTGCTTAGCGAAAAAATGCTCTCTGAGTTAATTCTCGATGTCGATGACCAAGTGAGCGAAGAGATCATGTCTCTTTCTCAACAATGGATAGAGAACGAAATTTTCTAATTTACGATTGTACTCTTTCTATTTTCCAAATTCCCAGTGATAGCGAAGCTAGAACCAAAGTGAAGATGATAAAATCATAAGCACTCGACCATCCTAAAGATAGAAGCATACTTAGAGTAAAGATAATTAAGAGTCCTAAGCTGGCCAAAGAAACCAAGCGAAGCCTCATGCCAATCAAAAACATAACCCCTAGAATAATTTCGATTCCCGTTACTAAGTAGCCCAAGAAGTCTGATAGTCCTCGTGGAAACCACGGATTTAAAGTCGCTGTATAATCAAGAAAACTTTGAAAGTTTCCCCAAACAACTCCCATATTTCCCGCTTCCCCTAAAAGACCGAGACGATCGCCAACAACCCAAAGATAAGTGAGCCCTAAGAGAATGCGAGACATGATTGAAAATATTTTTAACATATAAACTCCTCTTGATTTAATTAAGGACATTTTATATCCTTAATTAAAAATTAGCAATAATTTAATAACTAGAGGTAAAAATGACAAATGAAATACGATGGAAAATCTTTTTCTCTTTCTTAAGTATCGGAAATTTAATTAATGGACTTTGGATGTTGATCCATCCTAAAAGTTGGTATTTATATCTCCCTGGCCGAGTCTCTGATTTTGGCCCTATGAATGAACATTTTATTAGAGACCTTGGCTGCCTCTACACAATCTTTGGAGTTTTAAGTGCAAAGGCCTTTGTTGATAAAAGCAAAAGAGAAGATATTCATGCTCTAATGACTCTTTTCTCACTAGGCCATGTGGTTGTGCATCTCTTTGACACATTAAGAGGACTTGTTGCTTTTGAACATCTCTATATGGACTTCCCTCTTGTCTATGCACCGACTATTGTGATGGCAATCTTATTTATTCTTCTCAAGAAAGAGAAATTTGTATGAATTTGATAAAGACCATTTTCTTCATTCTTGCAGGATTATACTTGGGATCAATTCCAATTCTTTCTTACTACTTTGTTCATGGACCCGCTTGTCCTTGTCATTCGATCATAGGGAAAACAAAGGAATTAGCGAATTAAAAACTTATTCTCATAATGGCTTTCAACACTCTTTAAGCAAATATCATTAAGTATAAGTGAGAAGGCCATTTTACCAGCAAGTAAATTTGTATGCTTATACCAATCTGGTAAATACTGAGGAGCCCTAAGGAGTCCTTGCTCATAACTCTCTTTTAAAAGAAAAATATCGTTTATATCTAAACGTCCAATAAAGAGTAAATGGACTAAGTCGAGGTTTTGAGTTTTAAAGGCCCACCTAAAAAAGCTATGTACTCGAATAAGCCCTTCGAGATAGACGCCGTCCTTAGTAAAGGCAATTCCACCTTTTGGAAAACCTCCTCTTAAAATCCGACTTGAAGAAAGATAACTCTCTCTATCGCTTTGTCCCTTACTCTTAAAGAAATCATAGAGATCATAGATGTCAGCTCCATCAAGGGCAAGGTCAATGGCCATAACTCTTAAAGATATTCTTTTCAAACGATTTAAATCTAAGAGCCCAGTGACAGCTTCTGAGAAAGTCGCAAGCCCCTCTTGAGTTTTCGTCGTTCTCGGTGCTCCATATCCAAGTAAGGGCAATTCTTTTTGGTAGCGTCCATTTACTGCTGTTAATGTATGGGTAAAGACTTCATGAATGAGAAGGTTTTTAAAATCAACAGAGTTAAAAAGGGAGTCATGCCTTATTCTAATTTTCTTTAAACCGGCCGCGGCCTTAGAAACAATTTGGCGACTCACCGTAAATTTAGGAGAATCTTTTCCTAAAACTTTCTGTGTTTCCCTTTCCAGAAATTCCTTGAGCTCTCTAGCTCCACGTTGACGAATATCCTCTTTAACATAAGGATGGTCATAGTCATGGAATGATTCTAAGAAGTTTTCAGCTGTGTTCAAGTGCGAGTAATCTGTCCCAAAAAGCTTATGCCTTGGCATTCCATATTCTTCAATACTTATTTCTTGAAATCTCTTCTTTCCGACACTACTTAACATCACCATTGCATTGATATAACTTTCGATAGTCTTAGCCGTGTAGATATGAAGAGGATTTTCCTTTGATAAGTGAGGTAGCAAAGAAGTTAATGTCGCAATCTTTTCACTATAATCATCTTTTTGATATTCAAACGTCAGTTTTTTCTTCTTCTTTTTTTGAATTGAATCAAAGAACTCTTTCTCAATATGAGAGGGCCACGAAATCTTTTCAAGAACACGAATGGTTTTTATAACCTTTATTGCTTTCTTATTAATTGCTAAGAGTGACATTTTTTGCATAGTTTATTATCTGCCAAATCTCGAGAATCTCAAAGCAAAGAAAAGAAGAAAAATGACCTATCTCCGACCTTTCTTGTTGTTGAAGACCGGATTTGTGTTTAAATTTATAAAGTAATACTTTTTTGCAGAGGAAATCATGGCAGAGAAACAAAAAGATATCATCGAAATTAGAAACGCAACGATTGACGATATGAAGGAAATTATTGATGTCGTTGAAGTCGCTTATGGAGACCTGGGAACTTACTCAGAGGATATGCTTAGAGGACAAATCACCAACTTTCCAGAAGGCTGCTTTGTTGTCACAAAGAATAAGAAGATCATAGCCTACTCAGCAAGCTTAATTATTAGCGAAAAGAAAGCCTTAGGAAAACATACTTGGAATCAAATTACCGCAGGGGGATTCGCCTCAACTCATGATGACGATGGAGAATATCTCTACGGTTATGAAACTTGTGTGGTCCCAGGGCTTAGAGGCCTTAGAATCGGCCAAAGAATCTATAACGCGAGAAAGAGACTCGTACAATTCTATCAATTAAAAGGTATCGTCTTTGCAGGAAGAATCCCTAACTTTCACAAGAAAAAAGGTAAGGTCCAGGGTGTCGAAGAATACGTAGAAAAAGTTAAAACTAAAGAGATTAGCGATCCGACTCTAGGCTTCCATCTACGTCGTGGTTTTGAAATTATTGGGGTTCTCAAAAACTACCTTCCCCAGGACTATGCAAGTATGGGCTATGGAGTTCATCTCAAATGGGACAATCCTGAGTACAAGGCCGTCTTCACAGAAAAAGATAAGCCTTTTCGCCAAAACTCTGTCCGTATCGTCTGTGTTCAGTACAAGCAACGTGCTGTTGAGAGCTTTGAAGAATTTGCAAAAATTGTTGAATACTATGTCGATGTGGCCGGAGACTATAAGGCAGACTTTCTCCTCTTTCCAGAGCTTTTTACCATGCAACTCTTATCCATTGAAAATGAAGAGGTTGCTCCGGATATCGCAATTAAGCATATGACAAAGTATACGGAAAGGATCAAGGACCTCTTCCACAAACTCTCAATCGCTTACAATGTGAATATCATCGCAGGATCTCACCCTACAGAAGTTGAAGGGAGCATTAGAAATATCTCATATATCTGTCTAAGGGATGGTCGTATCCATGAGCAATCAAAGATCCACCCTACTCCAGATGAGCGTTACTGGTGGAAGATTGAAGGTGGTGAACAAGTTAAGGTTATCGATACAGACTGCGGCCCAATAGGGGTTCTCATCTGTTATGATAGTGAGTTCCCTGAACTTACTCGCCACCTCGTCAACCAAGGGATGCAAATCCTCTTTGTTCCCTTCCTAACTGATAATAGACAAGGTTATTGCAGAGTTCGCTATTGTAGCCAAGCAAGGGCCATTGAGAATCAAATCTACGTCGCGATGGCCGGGAATGTAGGAAACCTGCCTCGCGTTAAAAATTTAGATATCCAATACGCACAAAGTGCTATATTTACTCCGTGTGATTTTTCATTTGCAAAGGATGGTATTGCTGCCGAGGCAACACCCAATGTAGAAATGGTGACCATTGCTGATGTAAGAACAGATGTCCTATTAGAGGCCAGATCCCATGGAGCGGTTCAAAACCTAAAAGACAGACGTCACGACTTATATTCTGTTAAGTGGCATAAGTAGAGGTTTGTATGACTGTAATTACAGATTTTTTAAAGAAGAATTTTAAACACTTCAATGCCGCATCTCTAATCGATGCAGCCGAGGGGTACAAGGCCCAAAAAGTTGCCGGAAATAAAATGATGGTAACCCTAGCTGGTGCTATGAGCACAGCAGAACTAGGAATTAGTTTTGCCGAAATGATCCGCCAAGGTAAGGTTGATATTATTTCGTGTACAGGTGCTAACCTTGAAGAAGATATCATGAACCTCGTGGCCCATAAGAGCTACAAGAGAGTTCCAAATTACAGAGATCTTTCACCTAAAGAAGAACAAGAATTACTTGATCAAGGTTTCAACAGAGTCACTGATACTTGTATCCCGGAAGAAGAAGCCTTTAGAAAGCTTCAAAAGCACCTACTCTCTCACTGGGAAAAGGCAGCTACAAATAAAGAGCGCTTCTTTCCTCATGAGTATATGTACAAAATGCTTCTTTCGGGAGAGCTAGAACAATATTATGAGATTGACCCTAAGAATTCATGGATGCTGGCCGCTGCTGAAAAGAATATTCCAATTGTTGTTCCTGGATGGGAAGACTCTACGATCGGAAATATTTTTGCGAGCTACTGCTTAACAGGAGAGCTCGAAACGTCACTTGTTAAAAGTGGTATTGAGTACATGGTCTTTCTTGCCAAATGGTACGAAGAGAATACTCAACAGTCTTCCGTTGGCTTTTTCCAAATTGGTGGAGGAATTGCTGGAGATTTCCCGATCTGTGTTGTTCCAATGCTTAATCAAGACCTAGAAAGAGAAGTACCTTATTGGTCATATTTTTGCCAAATATCAGATTCAACAACTAGTTATGGCTCTTATTCTGGAGCTGTCCCTAACGAAAAAATAACATGGGGAAAGCTGACAGAGAAGACACCAAAATATATGATTGAATCAGATGCTAGTATTGTGGCACCCTTGATCTTTGCAATTATCTTGGAGCAATAACTTAATAATGTATAAAGTACTTTTTCTTTTAAATATTTTAGCAACAAGTATGGCCTGTGAAGTCTCTCTTCCTAGCGCTTTTTCTCACTATAGTGTCGAGGAAAGTCGAAGTGATATTCCAGGTCATATCTGTCTTAAAATGAAGAGCGATCTAAGCAAATCTCTTACAATCTTTCGAAAATCTAAGAAGCGTCAGCAACAAAACCAATTCCTCTATAAGGAAAACGGAGAAACGTACTCCTTACAAATTCAGCAACTTAGAACATCTCTTGGTCTTCGTGGACAGCTACTTGTCGACAAAATCCAGTAAAAAAAATATCTTATCAGAATAAAATCGCTATGATTTAATATACCCCCCAAGGGTATATTGAGAAATGGAGAAATAATGAAAGCATTACTGATAATTCTAATAACAACGCTGAGCTATGCTCACGATCTTTCATATACTAGATATCTTAGAGTTCAACAATCCTTGGCTTCAGATGATTTTCAAAGCGCTAAAGAGGTATGGAAAGAAATCTGCAGCAAAGAACTTGGACACTATGTTAAAGACTTTAAGTTCCAAGGTTGTACCAAAGACTTAAATTCAATAAAAGCTTTAAGAGAGTCTTTTAAAACGCTTTCTCAAATCTATATTAGAAATGGGGAGAGCTTAAAAAAGCAAGGTCTTGCAATTTACGAATGTCCAATGGCCAAGGCTAAGTGGATTCAAAAAGTTGGGACTGTTACGAACCCTTACTATGGTTACTAAAATGACTAAACTGACGGAAAATAAACGATAGAATAAAGAAGAACTTTTCTTCTCATTCTTGTAAATAGTTTTAGTTAATACTAAAATTAACTATTGTAGTTAAACAAGGATGTTTATGAAAAAGCTAATTCTTCTTCTGTTGATGACAACAGGTGTATTTGCAAATGAATGTTATAAGAACCTTTGTACTGATGATCTCGTTATGGACCAGTATGGTTGGTCAGGCTGGGTAACTTCATTTGATGTGGAAAATAATCTTGTAGAGGTTCAACTTTCTCATGGGCCAGGAACTTATCAATTCCCATACCAAGACCTTGGAAAGAGTGTAGAATGCTTTTCGAAAATTTGTGTCGAAGATTATGTTATGGATAAATATAACGAAGTTAATATTGTCTTAGAAATCTATACGCATGGAAGGGCAAAAGTCTTCTCTCCAGATAGAGACGGAACTTTCATTATGAATACAAAAGAGCTTACAAAGCTATAAAATACTAGAGAGCTATTATTTGAATAGCTCTCTTTCCTCATCTCTCAAAGTTAAGATTTCAACACCATTTTCAGTTACAGCGAGAGTATGTTCAAATTGTGCTGATAATTTTCCATCTTGAGTCACAACAGTCCAATTATCGCTAAGATGCTTGATGCCCGCAGCACCCTGATTGACATTGGTTCAATTGTAAAAACCATCCTTTCAAGCTTCATCCCTTTACGCTTTTTCCCGTAATGAAGAACTTGAGGCTCTTCATGCATTTCCCTACCAATTCCATGACCGCAGTAATCTTTTACAATTGAATAGCTATTTCTAGTAGCATGGCGATGAATATAAAATCCCAGATCACCTAAGGTATTTCCAGGCTTTACTTGTTCGATTCCCTTATAGAGACATTCTTGAGTGACCTTACACAAGTTAATGGCCTCTTCTGAGCACTCTCCTACTAAATACATACGAGATGTATCAGCAATAAACCCGTGTTTCTTAACAGTCACATCAAGATTGACGATATCTCCATTTTTAAAGATCTCATCTTTACTTGGAACTCCATGACATACAACATTATTGATTGAAGAGTTTAAGGCAAACTTAAAATCATATTGTCCAATAGAAGATGGAATAGCATCATAGTCTTCCCTAATCCATTTTTCCGCCAGCTTAGCAATATCATAAGTTGAGACACCTTCTTTTACTTCAGGGATGAGCCTCGTTAAAATCTGCGCAGCAATTTTTCCCGTCTTACGATAAAGAACTAGATCTTCTTCTGTTTTTAACGAAACCATCTTCAACCTCAACTTTTTGAACAAAACTTTACAATTATTTGACAGAGTTCGGTATACCAAACATCTCTTTATTATGGAATAATAAACGAAACAAAGAGGTATTGCATGAAAAAAACACCTAAATATAGAAGCGCAGAAGTTGTCTCTTCACACCTATTAACTCCTCATCTACAAAGAGTCGTCCTCACAGGAGAAGACTTTAGTGACTTTCCAGAAAATGAAGAAGGTGGTTATGTTAAAGTTATTCTAGAAGGAACAAAAGAAGAGATTGAAGCTTCTGATAAAAGACCAAAGATGAAGTCTTATACAGTTGCTCACTTCGATAAAACTAAGAAAGAGACTCACACTAGATTTTGCTGCCAATCTCCATGAAGGTCAGGCCACCAATTGGGCTAAAAATGCAAAACCAGGAGACAAAATAGTGCTCGCCGGACCAGGTCCAAGAAAGATCTATGACTTTCCTCAAACAGACTATCTTATGTTTTGTGATCTGACATCAATCAATGCAGTAAGGGCCTACCTCAATCTTGTACCTGAGTCAGCTACAGGTAAGGCGATTATCTTTGTTCCAACTCTCGAAGATATTCAAAAACTTCCGACGAGAAGTCGAATTAGTATCGAGTTTATTACTGAAGATAGTGATGATCTCTACGCAAAACACGCAATGAACTACACAGAGCTTAGTTCTAAAACAATTGTCTTTGCAGGAGGAGAACATCATAAGGTTATGGCCCTAAGAAACTTCTTGTTTAAAGAAAAAGAACTTCCCCAAGACAATGTCTTTATTTCAAGTTATTGGAAACGCGGAATGAATGATGAAGAGTTCAGGAAAGAAAAGAAAGCAAATCGAAGCTCTTAAGCTCCCCTAAAGTTATTGAAAAGGACGAAAGACGATGAAAGTGAAGCGAACACTCTTATTATCATTTATATCTATTCTCACATCTTGTTCTGTATTTATTCCAAATGATTACGCTCCAAGCGTTGAGGATAAAGAAAAGATTATATATCGAAATAACTTACCAGCATCACAAATAGAGGTTGAAGGTATTGAAAGTATCATCTCCTTTAAAGAGAGGAAGTATGACCTTTTGATCTTTGATGTTGAACTAAAGAATCAGTCAAAAAATGATATTCTCATTACACCGAGATATTTTCACTTACTCGACAAAGAAAGAATTATACCACACGTTGACTATCAGGAAGACCTAAGCTTACAAAAATCAGATATCAATAG
>NZ_AUNJ01000173.1 GCF_000447775.1 Bacteriovorax sp. DB6_IX | reverse complement strand
AACATGAAAGTCGCCAGTTTTGCTTTAATATTCTCACTCTTCCTCTTTCTCTGTACCGCAGCGATTTCTTATACTGAAGCATCTGAAACAGCATCTTTAAATTTAAGAGGGCAAGTTCCGCATTATTTTGGTGTTGAATATGTCTCTACTGCAAAGGGAATGAGAGTTAAACCTCGAGCAAATTTTAACTTTTATGGTGAAGTCATCGAAAGAGAGGC
>NZ_AUNJ01000172.1 GCF_000447775.1 Bacteriovorax sp. DB6_IX | reverse complement strand
AGTTTTGTGTCTTCAGTTGACCAGTTATCACCATCAGAGAAATGGAAAGGATAGATATTCCACTCATCAGGATTGTAGTCACTTTGAATAATATCACGACATAATTTAAGAGCAGAAGAAATCAAAGTTCCCCCACTTTCACGAGTTCTGAAGAATGTTTCCTCATCAACTTCTTTTGCAGTTGCATCGTGGATTATATAGCGAATTTCAATATCCTTATATTGAGACTTTAGCCACAGATTAATCCAAAAAGATTCTGTTCTTACAATTTCTTTTTGTTCATCACCCATTGAACCCGAGACGTCCATCATATAGATCACGACAGCAGAGTTTTCAAACTCAACTTTAGTATCTGCACTACGATATCTCATATCACTTTTTATAGGTACAATGATTGGGTTCTTAGCATCGTAAGTTCCCATGGCAATTTGGCGCTTTAAGGCCTCTTTATAAGATCTCTTGTAGTGCTTTAATGAATCTGGTCCAACTGTCCCAATACTCGTGTAGCGATCTACAGTAGATTGCATATTCTTCTTACCCTTAGGTTCAATCTTAGGTAGTTCTAGTTCATCTCCAAGAATCGAAGCTAGCTCATCAAGTGACATATCCACTTCAAGCTCTTTAGCTCCTTCATCTTGACCAGCTTCACCTTCACCTTGTTGACCCTCTCCAGGTTGTCCACCCTCGACAGGATCTCCAGGTTGCCCTTCTCCCTGACCAGCTCCACCTTGGCTCTTATCACCGAAGCGAAATTGAGGTGTATTAATAGAAGGCATTGGCACCTTAAATTCACCATTACCTTTAGGAATAGGCATTTCTCCTCGAGAAACATATTTCTTGAGATTGTCTCTGATCTTACCTTTGATTATTTTTCGAAACCTAGAGTGGTCTCTCTTTATTGGATGATCCATTCATCCTCCTAAAAACTGATGTTCAAAGTGCTAAGCCCTAAGACTTAGCACTATCTCCTTTAGCAAAAATACTTGCTACATAATTAAGAGCGTCTGTTGCTGATATTCACAGTAACCATAGTTCTTAATAAGACGAGATTTAATAACATCGATCTTCTCTTGAGTTTCCTTATCCACAACATTTGAAATAATTGTAGTAAGTTTGATCGCATCTTTTTGATCTTCAAAAAGTTTAAGTTCAAGAGCTCTATGAAGTCTTTCGTTCATCTTGTAATCAAATTGCTTTCCTTCGATTGCAAGAGCACCGATATAATTCATAATCTCACGTCTGAAATCATCTTTTCGAGATTCAGCAATATCGATCTTCTCTTCGATACTTCTCATGAAACGCTCATCTGAGTCTTCAAGCTTCCCAGTGTACTTGTTACGAACTTTTTCTTTTTGAGTATAGGCCTTAACATTATCGATATAGTTAGCACATAGTGTTTCAATTGCAGTCTCATCAAGAGAGATAGCTTTTTGAACATCATTCTTAACAATATCTGTATACTCTTGTCTTACTACAGCAAGTAGCTCTCTGTACTTATCTAACATCTCAGAAGACGTAACGAGAGAGTGATGCTTAAGACCAGACTCAAGCTCGTTGAAAATCATGAATGGGTTTAAAGACCCGGTATGACCATATTTAACAAGTGCATTTGAAATCTTATCTTGAATATAACGAGGAGAAATTCCCTCTAAACCTTCTCTTACGGCCTCTTTTCTAAGTTCTTTAACATTATCTTCGTTATAACCAGAAAGAGTTTTTCCGTTATAAAGTTTTAGTTTTTGAAGTGAGGTTAAATCAGCTTTCTTCGGCTCTTCCATTCTCGTAAGAACGGCCCACATAGCGGCCATCTCTAGAGTGTGAGGAGCAATGTGAACATGAGGAATTTTTTCTGCGTTAAAATCTCTTTGATAAATCCTTACCTCATTATCAAGTCTCGTGATATAAGGAACATCAATCTTAACTGTTCTATCTCTAAGAGCTTCCATGAATTCATTATTTTGAAGTTTTCTGAATTCAGGCTCATTTGTGTGTCCTAGAATAACAAGATCAATATCTGTTTGCGCAAATTTCTTTGGCTTAATTGATTGCTCTTGTGATGCACCAAGAAGGTCATAGAGGAAAGCAACATCAAGCTTTAACATTTCGATAAATTCGATAATTCCACGGTTGGCAATGTTGAATTCACCATCAAAGTTAAAGGCCCTTGGATCAGAGTCTGAACCATACTGTGCAATCTTTCTATAGTTGATATCACCTGTTAGCTCTGTCGAGTCTTGGTTCTTCTCATCTTTTGGTTGGAAAGTTCCAATCCCCATTCTATCTTTTTCAGAAAGAACAAGTCTCTTAACTCGAATATGATTTTCCATGACCTTCATAAAGTCACCATCATATTTTCTCATATATTCTTTTAAAATATATCTATCAGCAGGACAAACTTCCCCTCTGATTTTTACTTTATACTCCGCCTTACTTCCCTTATTTAATTCAGCAAGGAATTCCTTTCTAATCTCAACAGGAATAAGTTTTAATGGATCTTCGTGCATCGGTGATGGGAAAACCTTTTGACCACCTAGAATTTCCGTCTCTTCTGAGTCATACCACTCAAAAGTGTAAAGAGCTCCATCATCAGTTTTCGCATAATACTCAAGTCCTTTTTTAAGGTTTCTTGAAATAGATGATTTTGCAGAACCAACAGGTCCGTGAAGAAGAAGTACCCTTTTCTCAGTTCCGTAACCAAGTGCTGCGGCCTTAAAAAAGTTCACTAACTTCATGAGGTGAACATCGATTCCAAAAACTGCATCCTTACCATTTTCGATTGGATCATCGAAGAAGTGGTAACGAGTAATTTCTTTCTTGTACTCTGTATAAGTACTCGTTCCAAAAGACATGATCATGTCATAAATTCTTTGGAATGCATTTCTCGCAATTTTTGGGTTTTCAGAAATTTGGTCGATATAATCTTGGAAAGATCCTGACCAGTTAAGGTGAGCGAAATCTTCAACTTTGTAGTTTTCGCTGATAAAGTTTTGCATATCTATTTTGCTCATGAAGCTCTCCCGTCCTTGATTGAGTTGTTCATTTTCTATCTTTAATTATACACCGAGTTCTCCTATTAAAAAGGAAAAAACAGAGCTATCTAGAGGTTTTTACAAGGTTCATTATGACACTAGTTTACTCAGGTAAGGATTCTTTTGCTCAATTGACAAGAATTCACTGTTTTTTGAAAATATAAATAGGTTTATCATTGCATTTTTGGAGAATCCATGGAAGTCATTTGCGCCGGAATTAGCGACATTGGAAGAAAGAGAGAAACGAATCAGGATACGATTTATATCAGTAATGCCGATCAATTCTATGTGGTAGCAGATGGTATGGGTGGACACTCTGGTGGTGACCTCGCTTCAACGATGGCCGTGAAATATATGTCGGAGTTTATAAAATCGCAAAACGATCCACAAAGCACACCAGGAAAATCTCTTAAAGAAAGTATTATGCATGCGAATAATCAGGTTAAAAACTATGCCGACTTAAATGAGAACTTAAGAGGAATGGGAACAACAGTAGTCTCAGTACTTTTTGGTAGCGATAATATTGCTGTGGGAAATGTTGGCGACTCAAGGGCCTACCTCATCAATGAACACCAGATTTTTCAACTCACAAAAGATCATTCTATGGTGCAAGAAAAAGTGAACATGGGAATTTACACCAGAGCACAAGCGGCCGATGATCCACACAAGAACGTTCTCTCAAGAACTGTTGGTTATGAGCTAGATATTGAGATTGATATTTTTTCTTATAAACCAAAGGCCGGCGATCTTATCCTACTTTGTTCTGACGGACTGCACGGAAAAGTTTCAGATGAAGATATCCTCTACCTCATTAGCAACACACTGCTAAAGAAAGATGTCAACTATACCAATGTTCGTGACTGTGTTCAGACATTAGTTCGTCAGGCCAATGAGAACGGAGGACAAGACAATATCTCCGTCATTCTTGCCGCGGTATGCTAGCCGATTGCATATAAATTCATTTTAAGACTCTGACAGTATCATTGAGTTGAGCAGAACAAATACTTGCAAACACTTGATAAGATAACTAAACTGTTAACCTAGAAGTTTATTTCAGCCGGAGTCTAACACTTTGAGTCGTTTCTATACAATTATGGTCATCCCTGAAAAAGAAAAGGGTGTTAAATCGTTTCGCATACCACGCGTACTTTTTAACAGTTTTATTTTCTTAATTCTCGTGGTGGTTTCAGTCGTTGGTATTCTAAGCTACGACTATATAAAAATTCTAAGACAAGTTTATGAGAACAGACACCTCAGTATTGAGAACCGTCAGCTCAAGGAACAAATACAGCTCTTCAATATGAAGTTAAATACATTGACTGATGATATTGAGAGAGTTCAACAATTCGAAAGAAAGCTTCGAGTGATCACAGGCTTTGAAGAGAACGATCTGACAGTACCAACTCAGAAGAACTCAACAACGGCCCCAATCGAGAGAAATCCTGACTCGGTCAATATTCCCCTCGACAATGAATTGATTGAAAAATTAAAGCAAGATAGTGAATCAATCGAAAAGCTTGATAAATATCAGGACATCAAAGACCTTTACGAAAGGAAAATTGCTACCACCTTTGGTTTAATTACTGGTTATAGCTACACAAAGAAGTGGAATAACCTCATTAAACAAAGTTTGAAGCTAGCAGGTAACTTTGCTCACTTTGACTACAAGTTCGGCTTACTAAGGCAGATTGCCAGTAATCTCGAGGTCAAAGTCAACGAGCTTGACCAGTTTCTATTAGATAGAGAATCATTTTTAAGATCGACGCCAACCCTTATTCCAGCAAGAGGATGGATTACATCTTATTACGGCCCAAGGGCCAGTCACTATTCCAATAGAGTAAAAATGCACGAAGGACTTGATGTAGGTGCACCTATTGGTACTTCAATTCTTGCTCCTGCAGATGGCATTGTGAAAATCGCTGGAAAGAACCCTGGTTTTGGTTGGTATGTCGAAATCGACCATGGCTACGGGGTAGAAACTCTCTACGCGCACAACTCGCGTAATATGGTTAAAAAAGGCCAGCGTGTAAAGAGAGGACAACTCATTGCCAAAGTCGGTAACTCAGGGCTTTCAACAGGTCCTCACCTTCACTATGAGGTGAGAATTAATGGAACACCTGTTGACCCGCTTTACTATATTTTAGACTAATCTTTAGGAGATATATTTTATGTTTAACCCAATTAAGGCCATCTTCGGTACAAAACACGATCGCGACATCAAAAAACTCAGACCACTAGTTGATAAGATCAACTCACTTGAGCCAATGATGAAGCAAATGAGTGATGAAGAGCTTAAGGCCCAAACACCAAAATTTAAAAAGATGCTTGCTGATGGTTCATCACTAGATGACATTCTACCTGAAGCATTTGCCACTGTAAGAGAAGCTTCTTCAAGAGTTTTAGGAATGAGACACTACGATGTTCAAATCATCGGTGGAATCGTTCTCTATAGAGGAATCATCGCCGAAATGAAAACAGGTGAAGGTAAAACTCTGACTGCTACTTTGGCCCTTTACCTCAAGGCCCTTGAGGGAAAAGGTGCTCACCTCGTCACAGTTAACGACTATCTTGCCTCTAGGGATGCTGAAGAAATGGGCGTTCTCTATGAATGGCTTGGAATGAAAACAGGTTGTATCATCGCCGATATGGAAGATGAGGACAGAAAAGCTGCTTATCAAGCAGATATTACCTACGGAACAAATAATGAATTTGCTTTTGATTATCTAAGAGACAATATGAAATTCTCTCTAGATGATTATGTGCAAAGAGATTTTCACTATTGTATCGTGGATGAGGTTGACTCGATTCTTATCGATGAAGCAAGAACTCCCCTTCTCATTTCAGGACCAAGTGAAGGTGATTCAAAACTTTATCACGTGGCCAATAAAATTATTCCACAGCTCACAGTGGAAAAGCACTTCACAATTGATGAGAAATCAAAATCGGCTATCTTTACAGAAGAAGGTATTTTAAAAGTTCAAGAGCTTATGCAAGTAGACAATCTCTATGCAGTAGAAAACTCTGAACTTCTCCACCACCTGAATCAGGCCCTAAGAGCACATCATCTCTTTAAGTTTGATGTTGATTACGTTATTAAAGACGGCGAAGTTATTATCGTTGATGAGTTCACAGGACGTCTAAAAACAGGTTCTCGTTGGTCAGATGGTCTTCACCAGGCCATTGAAGCAAAAGAAGGTGTTGAGATTAAGTCTGAAAACCAGACCCTTGCTTCTATTACATTCCAGAACTATTTTAAAATGTATGGAACTCTTGCTGGTATGACTGGTACGGCCGATACAGAAGCAGAAGAATTCCAAAAGATCTATAAATTGAGTGTTATCGTTATCCCAACAAATCTTCCAATTGCAAGAGTTGATGAGGCCGACGTTATCTACAAGAATACGGCCGCTAAACACCGTGCAATTCTAAAACTTATCAAAGACCTAAATGCTAAAGGACAACCAGTCCTAGTTGGTACAATATCAATTGATAGTTCAGTTCACTTAAGTGAAGAGCTAACGAAAGCAAATATTCCACACAACGTTCTAAACGCGAAACAACACGGAAAAGAAGCTGAGATTATTATGGGTGCCGGTAAAAAAGGAGCCGTAACAATCGCAACAAATATGGCCGGTCGTGGGACAGATATTAAAATCGATGATGAAGTTAAGGCCCTTGGTGGACTTTATATCCTAGGGACAGAAAGACACGAATCACGTCGTATTGATAATCAGCTTAGAGGACGTTCGGGACGTCAGGGAGATCCTGGTCACTCGAAATTCTTCCTCTCTCTTGAAGATGATCTTATGAGAATCTTTGGTAGTGACAGAATTTCTAAAGTCATGGGAACTCTAGGAATGGAAGAGGATGAGCCAATTGAGCACAGCATGATCACTAATGCTATTGCTAAGGCCCAAAAGAAAGTTGAAACTCACAACTTTGAAATTAGAAAACACCTACTTGACTTTGATAATGTTATGAATGAGCAAAGAAGTGTTATCTATAGAATTAGAAGAGATATTCTCTCTGACGAAGACAACCTAGGATTTGTTAAAGAGATGATTGAAGATGTGGCAGCAGAACTAGTTGATAGCTATAGAACAGATAAGAAAGTTCCTCTAGACCAATGGCCTTGGGAAGAGATGAATAAGAGTTTCCAGACAACTTTCAATACAGAGATTGATATCAGTGCCGAGGAATGTTCTTCTAAGCACAATGGAGAGCTTGAAAACTACTTTGGAGAAATGGCCAAAGAAATCCTTGATCAGAAGCTAGCAGCTTATGATGAGGAACAAGTAACACTTGCTCTCAGAGAAATTCTCCTATCTACATTTGATCAACACTGGAAGGATCACCTTCTTTCAATGGATAATTTAAAAGAAGGAATTAACCTTAAGGCCTACGCTCAGAAAGATCCACTTACTGAATATAAGAGAGAGGCCTTCTCACTTTTCCAAGGAGTGAGAATCGAAGTTAAGAAAAGTGTTGTTAGAAATATGTTCTCAGTAAAACTCTATACTGCAGAAGAAATTGAAGAACTAAGAAAGCAACATGAGGCAGAGCTTGAAAGACAGCTTGAGGCCTATAAGGCAGCACAAGAAGCGGCCGAAAGAGAAGCTGAATCAGCGAAGAAGCAAGCAGCTCCACTCAGAAGAGGACAGATGAAAGTTGGAAGAAATGACGACTGTCCATGTGGATCAGGAAAGAAATTTAAGCATTGTCACGGGGCCTAATAGCTCCGTGGCCTAGTGCCACCCTTCACATTATAATTGCCATGGAGAGGCGTAATGAGTGATCAGAATAATAATGGGAATGACGAAGAGACTAAACACGATCTAACACGTGTCGAAGACCTCTCTGAATTTCTCCATCAAGATGACCCAGAAGCAGATGCTATTTTTGCAGAGTCAGCAGGAGCTGATGATGACGATAGTGAACTCCCTCCACCCTTTGAATTTAATACCTCAATTGACGATCTCGATGACGCTGACTCATCCGACTTATCGGACTCAGAAGAAAGTTATGAGATGTCAGATCAAGACGAATTTTCAGATAGTGATGATGAGCTAACACAGGACTCAGAAGACGGATTCGAAAACGACTTAGAAGGTGACTATCAAGAAGATTTCCAAGACGACCTAGAAGATAACTTTGAAGAAAATTCCGACGATAATTATAACGACAAGCTTGAGGATAATTTCGAAGATAATTTCGAAAATAACTCTGAAGACAATTTCGAAGACAATTTCGAAGACAATTTTGAGGATGATTTCGAGAACAACTCAGAAGACGATTCAACACAAGGTAGCGAAGATACCCTCGAGGATGACTCTGAGGACAACGACGAAGAATTCGATGAAGAAAACGACGTTGAAAGCTTCCATGAAGACTTCAACGAAGACTTCAATGAGAACTTTGACGAAAACTCTGAGGAATACCTCGCAGACGATAACCAAGACAATAACCAAGACAATAACCAAGAGAATGACCAAGAGAATGACCCAGGCAGCAACCAAGGCGACTTCACCCAAAGCAACTCACAGCCCACAGAGTCCCCAATCCCCCATATCCCCGACCAACATGATATGCCAGAGATTGGAGATGAGCAGAGTTCAATAGAGACTTCTCATATTCAAACAACACCACCTCAACAAAGAGAAACATTTGATGAAGTGAGAAACTTTGCTAATAATATGAGCTATGGAACTGTTAAAGTCGGGGGAAATCCTGCCTTTACTCTCCTTCTCAAAGATATTATTGGTGAAGACTATCATGAGAGTATTCTTGCAATTCTCAATGAACATGGCCTAGTTGGAGATGATGAGAAGATGATTCGTACATCTCTTGAAATTGGTCACCTCCTTGTTCCTCAAATTAGTGAGTATAGTGCGATTTATCTAGCAGGAAAACTAAGAAAGTACGCAAGAGATGTTCAAGTTGGTCTAGCTGAAGAAATTCACGATAGTAAGTCTTATGAAAAAGATAGTCGTGGCCTAGTTAGTAAGAGAAGTATTTTTCAAAATAAGGATCTGCAATTCAAGCGTAATGAGTCTGAATTTGATCCAGAGTCAATGGAGTCAACAACCCAATCAAAATTTCAACATCGAGAGATTCTTGATCACCTTGGGATTGTGACATGCTCTGGAATATATGAGTTAGATGAATTAAGTGAACAAACACTTGAGTATGAAGATGAAATGGATAATTCTCAACTCAGTATAGGCTCGACAGAGATTTACAATATTCTTCTTGCACAACTTAAAAAGAAGGCCTTTAAACTGGGGGCCAATGCTCTTATTGGTGTGAATTATACAATGACGGCCATCAATCAAGAAGAAGCAACAAGTTATAATATTATTTGCACAGGTGATGCTGTCATCATCAGTCAGTAAGATGTCTAAGGAATAGATACGAAATATGCATAAAGAAAATCCTCTTCTCGAATCCGATATTTACTATGATGCCATCATTATTGGTGGTGGGATTGTTGGCGCTGGGATATTTAGAGATCTCAGCCTTAATGGAGTCAAGACTCTGCTTGTGGATAAGAAAGATTTCTCATCTCAAACAAGCTCAAAATCTTCAAAGATGCTCCATGGAGGAATTCGCTATTTAGAAAATATGGATTTTGACTTAGTTTTTGAGGCCCTTCATGAAAAGAACCTCTGGCTAAAACTCGCCCCCCATCTTTGTTATGAGTCTTCTTTTTACATGCCTGTCTTTAAAGACTCTTTGAGACCGAAGTGGATGATCAAGATCGGGCTCTTTCTGTATGACTTTCTTTCAAGTTTTCAAAATACTTCCCATCGTATGGCAAATAAAGAGCAGACAATTAAGGCCCTCCCCCATATTCGTCCACAAGGACTAACAGGAGCGGGAATTTATCATGATGCAATCGTCGACGATGCGAGACTTAATATCGAAGTTATCATGGATGGCGCCTTGGAAACAGGCTGCCATGCTATCAATCACGTGGGACTAGAGTCTTTCAAATTTTGTTCAGGGCGAATCGAAGTACAGTTAAGAGATGAGTTATCAGGTGAAACAAAGACAATTCATTGTAAAGAACTTGTCATGGCCACAGGACCTTTTACTGATGATATCTTATGTGCTCACCCTCAGGTGAACTGGGAAAAGAAGCTTCTCCCCTCTAAGGGAAGCCATCTCTGGTTAGACAAAGGGGCCTTAGATATCCACTCCCCCCTTGTTATGACTCCAAATGATGGAAGAGTCATTTTCGTCATTCCACAAAAAGACCATATTTTAGTTGGAACAACAGAAGAGAGCCACAAGGGCGACAAATTCGATTTAAAGCCCTCTGAAGAAGAAATCAATTATCTTATCAATAATCTTAACGAGTACTTTCCAGCGGCCAAGATAGATCGAACAAGCATCATTGGCTCTTTTGCAGGAATTCGACCACTTGTCAGTGAAGGTGGCTCAGACAAGGGAAAAACGGCCCGTAATCACAAGTACTATCAACCTCGTAGTAACCTTCATGTCATCATGGGAGGAAAATATACGACTTTTAGGGTGATGGCCAAGGATGTGGCACAAAATATCTGTAACCGACTTGGACAAACTTATAACTCTAATAAGTCTAAACGTCCTTTTAGGTTTCTCCCAAATATTCTGCCTTTTAAAAAGGAAGAGATGACGGCCGATAAAATTGATCTTATCAGAAGAACTGAGTTTATTAGAACTGAAGAAGATTTGGAAAGAAGGCTCTCAAAATACACTTAAATAAGTGCTCCCAATACTAAGGGAGCACGCTAAATTTCGTTTCTATATTTGTCACAAAATCATAGGATAACGTCTCATCCCCACTTGAAACATTTGGATTAAACCCAGAGGCATAGGGATACTCTACGGCCGTTTTAGAAAAGGCCGTCACTTCACTAAGAGGAGAGATTGTAAACTTTCTCTCAGTAAAGAAGAGCTCTTCAGTTCCTGAAACAGGAGTGACTTCAAATAGACCAGAGGCCTGAGAGAAATCGACAACACCACTTGAATCAAGATCCACAAGTCCAGCGGCTTTAATTTCAACATTCCCGGCAGCTGTTCTATCAATAAAGACTCTTTCATAACGTGGTGTGGATGTACCATCATCATAGTAGTTGGCGGCCCATAGATGGAATGAGTCCACGGCGAAGCCCTTCATACTAATGACATTTCGATGAACTTTTCCATTTTCAGAATGATATGAGTGAACCTCGACTTTTGTATTAGTCCACGTACTACCGCTTTCATAATAGACTTCTTCCTTATTAATTCTTCCATCTCGACTATCTGATCGAGCAAAGAAGCCCATCTTATTAATCTCACCAGTTGTCGTACAATTAAATTCCAGAAATTGGGTCTCAGTTTCTCCACTGCTACTTTCATTTATTTCAATTCTTCCTTCGTAGGCAGAACCACCTCCGGCCGAGAACTGGGTTGGTACATTTTGAGTAGCGGCCGCGATGCTAATATCAATTGTTCCCCCTTCAAGAGGGTCATTTATTGTATAGGTATTTCCTATGGCAGAGAGAACGCTTGTACATGTTGTAAGACCATTATGATATAAGACGGCCCCAACAGCTCCTCCATATATTTGAGCAATATTTTTTAAAATACTATCATCACGCCCATTATTTCCAGTGGACGAGTCTTGTCCAGGACTAAATGTATAGACCCCAGCAGGAATCGTCGCGGCCTCATTTGAGCCTTCAACAACAATGGCCCTATAATTAGCGCTAGTATTGATATTTCCTACCAGCGTTGCAATATCTAAATTAGATTGAATATCAAGATTCGTCGTTGAGTCTTCATTAAGAGTCAGAGCACCGACAGAAAGAGTTAGATTCCCTCCACCACCGGAGCTTCCTTGTGCAATTTTATAAACAATAATGGCATTACCACCACCATCATCAACCTTTACAGCACTATGAGTTGAGATATTATCTCGACTACCACTTGGAGAACCTAGGACAGTAAAGGCCTGATCCTTGATTGTCTCGAAACGATTATGATTTATATTTGCTAGTCCTGTTTCATTATCCAAGCAATGAGTAGAACCTCCACACTTTGTTGGATCCTCTGGCTGAATATCTACAAGAGCAGAATAGCCATGTCCGACAAAATTATCAGCAAAGTAGAAGTATGACTTTAGAGAGTCATAGGTATCGTTGATATTAAAATCAACTTTTGTTACTTGAGAAATCCCCGCCCCAGTACTTACAAAGTAAGACTGATCAACATCATCAGAACAATTCTTCTTCTCATAGGTATTAATAACAAATGGGAAAGAACCATTAGGAGCATTTAGAGGTAGTGCCATTGAAGTCTGACCATCACTGGCGGCATCAATATTGACACATTTTGAAGTGATTCCAGGAGATCTTAAACCCGTTATAGTATTTACATTATAGAAAACCACACGAAATGATTTCCCAAAGCCTGCCTGTTTCCAAGAATCATAGCAAGTTTCAGTTAAAGGGTTTGTAAAACTCAATCCATTAAAATAGAGACAAGGGCGCAGAACAAACTCTTTAAAAGTTGTTGGATCATCACTCCTTTTCATCGAAGATGGACCAAAAGTTGCTGCTCCACAATTTGTCTTATTAAGATCAATGCTTATCGTAAAATCACCGTAATCGAGATTTGCACTTGAAATACCACAAGTTGTATAACCATGAAGAGGACTAATATTTCCATTATTATTCCATGCAATAACTTTAAAGTTCCAAAGTCCTGGCTCCAACTCAACAACAACGTCATCATTTGCATTAGATAGGGCCAATTGGATTTTATTCGTCCCATTAGTCCCATTTAAAACTAAGCCGTTGACAGGAATACTTCCGGCAACGAGCGAAGAGGCACTAAAAGTAATTTTCCCACTTATCTTTTCGGCCTCTTTAGAACAAGCGACAAATAAAGATAGCAATAGACTTAAGAGGATTATATTCATTAGCTTCATAGCATTCTCCATACACAATACTATTGTAACTAAACCCACCTACTCTCAACTAACTTATCGAAATTACAGGCAAATAACTTAAGTTCAAAAAAAAACCGCCCTTATTTCAGGGCGGCCATATGATAAGATATTGGAATTATTGTCTAAAAGAATCTGTAGAAAAGTCCAAACATAACTCTGGGGCCAGAGTAAGCAAGCTCATCTGTTGTGATATCGCCATTTGAACCCTCAACATCATATGATGTTGTATTGCTATAGTAATCAAGTTTTCCAATGGCACCAAATTGATTTCCAACTAGGTACTTTGCACCTACTCCAAAGCTCATATGTGTTCCTGTTCCTTCAAATGACTTTGTCGTATTCGTTGATGAGTTCGTATCCACATTATCTTGAATTTCAATTGTCCCATTAGAGATACCAAAATTAGCGTCTGCAAAATAAAGTAGAGCATTAGAACGGTGAGGCCCTTGACCGAAGTAATAAGAGACTCCCCCACCAAGATCAGTCAGGGTCACAACATTATTAACACCAAATCCACTCTCCTGACTAAGGCGACTTGCATTTAACTTAAGAGAGAAATTCTTTAAGAAACTTGTCGAGGTTGGAAAGTACTTTTCAATAGAGCCAGTAAAGTTCATAGAACTATTAGAAGCATCGAACGATCCATCATTTGCGGTATCAGTATAAGTTCCAGAAAGAGAGGCCACACTAATAAGAGCAGAGATCTCTAAGGAGTGAAGAGCAGATCTCTTGGCCTGTGGAGAATTTTGCGCAGTCTCTACAACTTGAATTTGAGAATCTCCCTCATTCATAAGTGCCTTGACTTCATCTGTGTCAGCTAAGCCTTTATCCATCGCCTTATTAGGAAAGATATCATTTGGCTCTCCCATTGATCCGGCCGGAACACTTAGCGCTCTGATGGCCTTAGATGAATCAGCAGTTAACTTCACTGAAGTCGAGATTTTAATATTGGCCACAAGGCCTTTGTTGAACTCTTGTGGAGAAATCAGGCGATAAACAGACCAAATAGATCTCGTAGGAGAGGCCTTGACAACAACACCTCTGGCAATAACTCCTTGAGTGATGAAGAATTTTGCATGGTCGCCAACAACGAGGCCATCTTCAAGTCCTCGATTAATTAGAACTGTCTTCTTACTTGCAGAAGCGTCAAGAATTCTAATGGTGAGCTTCTCATCGATCTCCAATGCTTTTGTTGAAGCACTAAAGAGTACAAGACATGTCAAAAGGAGTGAGAAATAGTTTTTCATTCTATTCATTTTTCCACCGTTTAAAAATAAATACTCAGACCAATATCAAATCTCGTATTACCTACAGATTGATTTGGCTCAAAGTCATCAGTTACACTATTAATTGTTTTTACACTTAGATTTTCATAACTAATCTTGGCGTTAAATCCAAAACCAAAAGTTGAGTTAAACTCATAATCACGGCCAGCGGCCATACGATACTTTACACCCAATTGGAAAGTTGGAAGAGATTGAATCTCGTATTCATATTCACTTTCCAAATTAGTATTTTCACCTTCTCCATTACCTCTTTTAAGACCGGCCCCAAGATACCAAGCAAATTGATTACGACTATGAGGATAGTTGAGAAAATAATAGTTGAGATGTCCTGCGATAGCACCGTAAATTATACGACTATTAAGTGTCTCTTGCCCGATACTTAAAGTTCCACGCTCAAACTTCACATCAAGGCTCCAGTTTTTGAATGACTCATTCATACGAACTAAGTGGAGATCGTAACCAATTCCCATAGTGAAGCCGTTAAACTGATAATTGTCATCGGCAGTTGTATAATTTGAAGTAAGGTTTGAACCAAAGTAGAGAACAATCTCATTTCCAGATTGAAGAGTTAGAACACTACGTTGTCTGGCCTGTTCCTTGGCCACCCCAGTCTTTAGAAGATAATTCTTAAGTTCAGTATCATCCATATCCGAGGACCACATCTTACCTTCTTTATTAATCATGGCCATCGTCGACTCTGGGATGCGATCTAGTTCTTTACGTTTTTGTCTTGATTCATAGAGATAGTTTTGATGAAGCTTAGTCGCTTTAGTTGGACTATTGAGCTCATTCACTTCATAGTAGAGTTCATCATAACCATACTTAAGATTATTTATTTTCTTTAGCTGGCCTTGATGCTGTTGTTTGGCCAAGTTGTCTTTATATTGTTTCGCAATTTTTTTACGATTAATCACATTCGTATCAGATCTTAGAAATTGAACTTCCATATACTCATCATCAATGAGTTTATCTGAGGCCTTGCTCATTTGAACGGTCTTAGTCTCACGGTAGTCACTTCCTAATATGGCCTTATCCTTATAGACTGGTCGATCATATGTCTGAGACTGTTGAATCATATCGGAAGGGAAGTCTGCTCGCTCCCCCTTAATTCTTAGGGCCTTGGCCTCATCACTTTCATAAGCGCTTACGCGATAATCAATTGAGACATCTGTTCTTCCCTTAAGAGTCTTGCGTCTTAAAAGAATATGATAGGGCTTTCCTACTTCAAGGTTCTTGTCTTGTGCATGATCAAAATACCAATAAGAATAGTTTTGAAAAACTTTGAGAACACGCCCTGGCCCAATCAAGCTATAACGAGGAACATCTAGATTTCCACCTTTAACGGTGAGATCAGCAAAGTCCCCAGGCTTAACTCCTTGCAAAGAGCCGATATTGAGCTTGAGGGACTTACCACTCTTACTCATAGTTTGAATAACAACTTGCTGCATCGCAGAAACACTGAGACTCGCAAAAATCAAAAAAGTGGCAAAAATCTTATAAATAATCATCCTATAATTAAGGATAACAAATGGAAGTATTTGAAACAATATGGTAAGGTTTACGATAATTTTACCTATTACACAGAAAAGACCAACGGAGTAACGCGTGGCAAAAAGAAAAAAGCAAAAACAGATCTTCAAATACGAGTGCACAATGACTGGTGAGATCTACAAAACGACTAAAAAAGCTGAAAATCCAGATGATCTTATCTCTGTATCGGCTTATTACGAAATGAATCCTGAAGAGGATGACAGACCAGAAAATATTAAGAAAGAACTAGGTGTTGAGTAATTTCATCAAGCTTATTTAATAAAGACTATATCAAAGGAAGATGAGAATGAGTCACAGAAAAGTCATTATCATAGGCTCGGGACCTGCCGGTTACACTGCGGCCTTATATGCTTCAAGAGCAAACCTTAATCCACTTGTTATTCAAGGTCATGAACCTGGTGGACAATTAACAACGACAACAGATGTTGATAACTTCCCAGGTTTTCCTGAGGGAATTATGGGGCCAGAGCTTATGGCCAACATGAAAAAACAAACAGAGAGATTCGGAACAGAGTACATGACTTCTCATGTAACTGATCTCGATATTTCTGATAGACCATTTAAGCTTAAGTGTGAAAATGGTGATGAGCTAACGGCTGACGCTGTCATTATCGCAACAGGAGCTTCGGCAAAATACCTTGGTCTTCCAAACGAAAAAGAGCTCATCGGAAAAGGTGTTAGCGCCTGTGCAACTTGTGACGGTTTCTTCTATAGAAACAAAGTTGTTCACGTAGTTGGTGGTGGAGACACTGCCATGGAAGAGGCCACATTCCTAACAAAATTTGCATCTAAGGTTTATATCGTTCATAGAAGAGATGAACTTAGAGCATCTAAACCTATGCAACAAAGAGCTTTTGATAACGAGAAGATTGAGTTCGTATGGGATTCAGCGGTAGAAGAAATCATCGCAGACAACACTGGTGTTACAGCAATTAAGGTCAAGAACCTTAAAACAGGTGAAGTCACAGAAAGAGCAACAGATGGTCTTTTCATGGGTATCGGTCATAAGCCAAATACTGACTTTGTAAAAGGTAAAGTAGAACTAGATGATCATGGTTTTATCATTACTAAGGGTGAGCACCCAGATACAAATGTTCCAGGAATCTTCGCTTGTGGTGATGTTCAAGACTCATACTACAGACAAGCAATCTCTGCTGCTGGAAGTGGATGTCAGGCAGCAATCAGAGCGGAAAGATATCTTGAAGAACAATAAGTAAAGAAATTCAAAAAGTAGATACGAAGGCCCCTCTCAATAGGGGCCTTTTTATTAGCACTAGGCCGCCAAATCTGATTCAAGATAAATATTAATAAGTTCAGAGTTCACCCCAAAGTATTTCATCATCAAATCGTGAGCATGGTATAGCTTCTCGTAGAATTTTTCCCCATCAAGATCAAACTTCATGGCAAGTTCAGTGAAACTATACTCATCTTTCGCAACAAGCTCTTCGACATAGCTATAGAAATACAGCTCCTCAAAGTCCCCTGATGAGAGAACCTCGAAGTGATCAATAAAATCATGGTGAAGATCAAGGCCAAAGGTGAAATCAATGTCAATTTCTCTATCAAGTAAGGGAAATGCACGACTTCTCTTATAAGCGAGTGTCTTCACATCTCTTCCCATAACAATTAATCTCTCCAGAGCAATCTTTAATTCGCTAATATTTCCTGGCCAATCATAACTTTGAAAATGAGAGATAACTTCATGAGAAATACTCTTTGGGGCCAAATCATTTTGCATACATAATTGATAAGTAAAGAAATGAATAAGTGGAATAATATCTTCTTTTCTCTCATTTAATGTAGGAACACGAACACTTTTACCCATAAAGAATTGATAGAGTTCACTATAGTGTTCACTTTCAACTAGCGACTCATAGTTCTTAGTAGAAGTTGCAATAAAACGAATATCATTACGGTTTTCAATCTCATGGTAGAGAACTTCTTGTAAGTCCTTACTTAGAAAATTGATATCCTTAAACATTATTGTTCCACCACTATAGAGCTCTAGCGCCCCAATATGATCCCCTTGAGAATTCAACGCGTACTTCAAGGCCTTTTCACTATCTAAGTCGTGGCAGTTAATATGACCGATTCCATGAGTTGAGCGCGCACTCTTTTCATGAATACCTATCGCAATAAGTTTCTTTCCAACGCCATAGTCTCCATAGATAAAGACATTATCATCACTGGCCCCTGTACTCTCCATAAAGGAGTTGAGATAACGGCACTCTTCACTGGTTCCAATCAACTGACCTGCATCATAGAAGCTTTGTAGCTTTTTAGCATATTCGTAGTTTTCAACATCGTTATTAATAGAGAAGTTCATCCCTAGAATAGTCGCAAGAAGTGTCACTTTAAAATAGTCTTCTTCATTAAATAGTTCGTGTCCATCCTTATTTGAAAACTCTAAAACACCAATGGTCATTCCCCACTTATCAACAACTGGTGCTAGAATAAAGGTATCGATATGTGTTTCAAATAATGTTTGCAAAAGATTATAGAACTGATCTTCATTCTTACCTTTGATAAGTCGAGACTTGATAACCTTACCACTCTCTTTAACTTTCTTTAAATGTCCAACTAAAGGCAGAACAGAATCAAGCTCTTTTCCCTCTTTAAAGTCAAAGATTGAAACATTCTTTCCTTCATGCTCAAAGGTATAGAAACGAAAGTTTCTCGCCCCAATACTTCTTTTAACTTCTTGAGAAAAGAGATACATCAATTGATGAGAGTTATTATACTTTTGAAAGACATGGAAGAGATCAGTTAAAATACTGGCAGACACTTCGATCGGATCATCCTTAGATAAGATAGATCGTCCTTCATTTTCAATCATATCCATCATTAGACCACGAAGTCTTTGAGAGTTCATGTCTGAGATAATTTCATGAATAAAGTTTTGGATAAGAATAGAATCAATCTCAACAAATTCCACACCAACATAGTCAGTGTAGTCCTTACTTGACTCTTCCATTCGACGAACCACATGACCCATACCAGATATCGAATGGTTCTTATACTTAAGTTTTACTTCAAAGACATCACCAAGCTCTGTTGGAGATGAGACAAAGAGACCAAGACCGGAACTTGAAATATTAACAAGCTCAATTGGAACGCCAAGGCCTATAAGGGACTTACTATCAACGATAAGGTCCAGATCAACACTATCTTCTGATTTAATTGGGATTCTGTATTGTCTTAGCTTTTTCAAGAACTTAGCTCCTGCTAATAGGATATCAATATCTTACTCCCTTATCGGAGAAATTATCCATTTTCTTTAGTCAAGTATTATCGCTTTTTAACCGATAGGCTGAAAATAAGATTGAGATAACCCTAGGAGATTCTCAATGAAGAATAGTTTATTAAATTATCAATTCTTTAAATCATATCGTCTTCCCCTTAGAGAGAAAGATAATATTAAGTCCAATATTACCTCTTTAGATAGGAAGAATAAGATTTGTAAAATGTGGTGATAGAGTCTTTGAATCTTTCAGGCCTAAACTTTATTTCGAATCTTAAATTTAATATTGGTGAGTCAGTCTCAATTTATATCTATTCTAAGAGAATCTTTAACAACTGGGATTTTAATCTTACAGGTAACGTTGTTCGCTCATTTGTCTATGAAAAGAATATAGAAAAAATCGTTTACGGCGTCCAGCTTGATGAACAAAGTGTAGATAGTGTCTTAAAGTATTTTCTTAAAGATTTTGTCTCAAAATTTTCAACGAAGAGACTAAAGAGTCATTTCTATCGCGCCTGTACCCTAGATAGAAAAGTAGAATCATCAGAAGGTGTTGAGCTCTTCTCTCTCTTTAATTCGATAGTCAATGATATCTATAAAGAAGGAGTCACTCCCTTTATCAATGATCTCACAAAGGCCTTTGGATGTCATAACTACCATCTCTACCTATTTAATGAAAATAAGAATAAGCTCGATCTCTTTAGAAGTAATTCTGAAAAAGATATTATG
>NZ_AUNJ01000171.1 GCF_000447775.1 Bacteriovorax sp. DB6_IX | reverse complement strand
TGATATTCGTCAAATATTATTGGCAACAAAGCTTATAGACAATAATCAAGAAATCTTAACTGTTAAAACTTTTAGAATTAGCTACAATTATACTTAATTAGGCAGCAATTTTCGAAATTGTTTGTCTCATCCCTATGCAAACCATGCACGAAAGCCCTCTGTAAAGAGGGCTTTCATTTTTCTAGAGTCTTCCTCCACAATGTGGCATTGAAGAATCATAAGGATTGTGGACTTTTTCCATCTTAGAGACATTTTGAATCCACTTCTTTCTT
>NZ_AUNJ01000170.1 GCF_000447775.1 Bacteriovorax sp. DB6_IX | reverse complement strand
GCGCAAAGCCAATGATTGTTGCTTTTAGCCCAATGATTAAGAGCTCTAATGGTGAACTTAAAGATACTCCAAGAAATATTCTAAGAGAGAAAGAATTTGTTGTTAACTTTGTCACAGAAGAAACTCTTGATAAGATCAACATGACTTCGACGGAACTTCCATACGGTGAAGATGAATTCAAGTATGCTGGTTTAACTCCTCTTGAATCTGAAGTCGTCAAGGCCAGAAGAATAAAAGAAAGCCCTATTCATTTTG
>NZ_AUNJ01000169.1 GCF_000447775.1 Bacteriovorax sp. DB6_IX | reverse complement strand
ACTTGAGTGAATAATAGATGATAATGAAATTTCTCATACTAAACCTTTCGGGAATAATTCCGATAACTTAAATACTAAGGATGGACTAAGGTTATAAAGTGAAGCTTTTAAAGAAAACTGATTATTATAGTCGGATTATTATTGTCGGCTTTTACTACTTCAGCAATTGATGTTGATAGTAACCTTGTTATCAATAATTATCCCTTTTATTCGCGTATTACA
>NZ_AUNJ01000168.1 GCF_000447775.1 Bacteriovorax sp. DB6_IX | reverse complement strand
GTGACCAGCTGAGTTACTAATAACACGTTGTGTCCTTGTCACTACCTATGTAACCAAGTAAAATCCTTGGATAATGAATTTATGACAAGGAAATGTAATGGACGTTCTTGGTACACAAGTTGATAGATCAAGTGAAGCCTTTCAAGTAAATAAAGAATTTCATACAGGTTTAAGAAGTGAGCTTCGCGAGAAACTCGACCACGTTAAAAAAGGTGGTGGTGAATCCTCTGTTGAAAGACACTATAGTCGTGGGAAACTTCTTCCTCGAGAAAGAATCGATAAGATCCTTGATGAAGGATCACCTTTTTTAGAACTGAGTTCTTTAGCGGCACAAGATATGTACGGGATGGATATTCCTAGTGCAGGTATTGTGTGTGGGATTGGTCGTGTTCACGGCGTTGAGTGCATGTTTGTGGCCAATGATGCAACTGTTAAGGGTGGGACTTATTTCCCAATGACTGTTAAGAAGCATTTAAGAGCACAAGAGATTGCGAGAGAAAATCGTCTTCCATGTATTTACTTAGTTGATTCTGGAGGAGCATTTCTTCCAAAGCAAGATGAAGTTTTCCCAGATAGAGACCACTTTGGTCGAATCTTCTTTAACCAGGCCCAAATGTCCGCGATGGGAATTCCTCAAATTGCCGTTGTACTCGGTTCTTGTACTGCTGGTGGAGCCTATGTTCCGGCCATGGCTGATGAGTCTGTTATTGTAAAAGGTAATGGGACTATCTTTTTAGGAGGACCTCCTCTTGTTAAGGCCGCAACCGGTGAAGAAGTTAGCGCAGAAGATCTTGGTGGGGCCTATGTTCATACTCATGAGTCAGGAGTCGCAGATCACTACGCTGAAGATGAGCTTGATGCATTGGCGATCACTCGTAATATTGTTGAGAATCTAAACTATCAATCGGCCGGAGAGTTATCTGGTGATAAGAAGATTGATGAAGAAAAGGGGATTGAAGAGCCGAAGTATCCGATTGACGATATTTACGGAATTCTTTCAAGTGATACTAAGAAGCCCTTTGATGTTAGAGAGATTATCGCACGTCTTGTCGATGGATCTGAGTTTCATGAATTCAAAGAAAACTATGGAAAGACTCTTGTTTGTGGTTTTGCAAAAATTCACGGTCATCGAGTTGGTATTGTGGCCAATAATGGAATTCTCTTTAGTGAGAGTGCGGTTAAGGGATCTCACTTTATTCAACTTTGTGGGCAGAGAAAAATTCCTCTCGTGTTCTTGCAAAATATTACAGGATTTATGGTTGGTAAGCAGTATGAGTCAGAGGGGATCGCAAAGCATGGTGCTAAGATGGTAACCGCAGTTTCAACTGTTGATGTTCCTAAGTTTACTGTCATTATCGGTGGATCATTTGGTGCAGGTAATTATGGAATGTGTGGAAGAGCTTATTCTCCTAGATTCTTATGGATGTGGCCAAATGCTAGAATTTCAGTGATGGGTGGTGAGCAAGCAGCAGGCGTTCTTGCAACTGTAAGACAAGATGCGCTTAAGGCCAAGGGAAAAGAGCAGATGAGTGCCTCTGAAGAAGCTGAATTCAAACAGCCGATTCTAGATAAGTATGAAACTGAGGGAAGCGCTTATTACTCAAGTGCTAGGCTTTGGGATGATGGTATTATCGAGCCTGCTCATACGAGAGATATCTTAGGACTGGCCCTGAGTGCAAGTCTTAACAAGAATATTGAAGACACAAAGTTTGGTGTCTTTAGAATGTAGATCAAGAATTAAGAAGGTTATATGACTGAATTATATAAGAAGGATGTCGATCTAAGAGGTGTGGCCACTATCACTCTTAATCGTCCAGAAATTCACAATGCTTTTAATGATGAACTCATTAGTGGTCTGACTGAAGAGTTTAAAGCAATGGAGAGTGATGAGGGGATTCGTCTTGTTGTTTTAACTGGTGAAGGAAAGTCTTTTTGCGCCGGAGCAGATTTAAATTGGATGAAGAAGATGGTTGATTATTCGGAGAGTGAGAATATTGCTGACTCAATGAATTTGGCCAATATGTTTGAGACGATGAATGATTTTTCTAAACCTATTATTGGAAAAATTAATGGTGCAGCTCTTGGTGGTGGAAGTGGTCTCGTGGCCGTATGTGATCATGTGATCGTTCACGAGGATGCTAAGCTTGGCTTTACTGAAGTTATGCTAGGCTTAGTTCCGGCCGTTATTTCTCCCTACGTAATGGCCAAGATTGGTCACTCTCAAGCACGAACTCTTTTTTTAACGGGAGAGAGATTTGATGCACAGAAGGCGGCTCAAATTGGTCTTGCTCACCAAGTAAGTCTAGGCCGTTATTTTGAAAGAGATACTGAAGAAGTTATCGTGAAGTTTTTAAAAGCTGGGCCTAAAGCACAACAAATGGCAAAGAAGCTTATTTACGGTGTCGAGAGAAGAAGTGAAATAAGTGATATAAAGCAATTTACATGCGAAACGATAGCGGCCATGAGAATTTCTTTGGAAGGACAGGAGGGAATGAATGCCCTTCTTGAAAAGAGAAGACCTAACTGGATGGAGAAGAAGTGAAAATTACTAAGGTACTAATTGCTAACAGAGCAGAGATCGCTCTAAGAGTTGTGAAGACTTGTAAGAAGTTTGGAATTGCAACAGTTTCTCTCTACACGGAAGAAGAAAAAGAGCTTCCACAAAGGTTTGAAGCAGATGAGTCTATCTATTTAGAGGGGACGACGCTAGCACAAACTTATTTAAATATGGATAAGATCGTTGATCTTGCTAAGGAATATGGATGTGATGCCATTCACCCTGGTTATGGTTTTCTCTCTGAGAATGCAGCATTTTCAAAGAAAGTGACTGATGCAGGAATCATCTTTATTGGACCGACTCCTGAGATTATTAATCTCATGGGTGATAAGAAGGGTTCTAAAGAGAAGATGATTGAAATTGGTGTACCGGTTATTCCTGGATACCATGGAGAAAATCAAGACCCAGATCATCTAAAGTCACAAGCGGATGATATGGGATACCCAGTTCTTATTAAGGCCTCTGCTGGAGGTGGTGGAAAGGGGATGAGGATCGTATATGAATCGAAGAATTTCTTAGAGGAATTAAACTCTTGTAAGAGAGAGGCCCTTTCTTCATTTGGTTCAGATATTGTTCTTATTGAAAAATTTATAGAAAACCCAAGACATATTGAAGTTCAAGTGATGTCGGACTCACATGGGAATCACTTTCATTTCTTTGAAAGAGAATGCTCAATTCAAAGACGACATCAAAAGATTGTTGAAGAGACTCCTTCAATGGCCCTTAGTCCTGAACTTAGGGCTGAGATGACTTCTACCGCGGCCAAGATTTCTGCACAAATCAATTATAGTGGGGCAGGAACTGTGGAGTTTATCCTTGATGGTGATAAGTTCTACTTTCTTGAAATGAATACAAGACTTCAGGTTGAGCACCCAGTAACTGAATTAGTAACAGGCCATGATCTTGTTGAACTTCAGCTTAGGGCCGCAAGCGGTGAGAAGTTTGACTTTAGCCAAGATGATATTAAGCAAAGAGGTCATGCTATTGAATTGAGAATTTATGCGGAAGATCCTGATAATGACTTTATGCCTTCAATTGGTAAACTTGAGAGAATTGGCCGCGTAAAAGAGGGGATTCGTCTTGATATGGGTTATGTTGATGGTAATGAGATTACTGTTAACTTTGACCCGATGATTGCAAAAGTTATTGCACATGATAAAGATAGAAATACATGTGTTGAAAAAATAAAAGAAGGACTCTATGAGCTACCTTTCTTCGGTTTTTCAACGAATAGAAGTTATCTTCTAAGAATTTTAGATCATGAAAAATTTCTGTCTGGGCAGACATATACTCACTTCGTAAAAACATATGAAGAAGACTTAAGACCAAAGCTAGCTTCAGATAAAGATCTTGCTTTTGCTATTGGTGCTTCACTTCTAAATGATAAAAAACTACTTAATAAATTTGCTAGTCCTAAGGCATGGGAAAAGTTAGCTGGGTTTAGAAACGTATAAGGAATAATGATGCAAAGAATTTATTTACATGGTGATGAAGACTACGTTGTTGATATTCTCGGCCTGGAAGGAAATGTTGCTCACTTCGAGTTTAAAGGTAAGCGATATAAAGTTTTTAAGAACGACTTAAACTCTTTTCATCTCAACGGTGAAGATGCCACTTGTATGGTTTCTGAAAAGATTGTCACTGTTAATGGTCACAATATTGAATTAGAAACATGGAAGTTATCAAGGGATTCAGGAAGTGATTCAGCTTCTGGTGATATGCTCTCTCCAATGCCTGGTAAGATTTTAAAGCTTTGTGCCCAAGAAGGACAGAAGGTGAGTGTCGGTGACTCTTTAGTGATCATGGAGGCCATGAAAATGGAGCACACGATTAAATCTACTGTTAGTGGTGTGATTAAGTCTTTCCATGTGAATGAGGGGCAACTTGTTGAGGGTGGAAAAGAGCTCTTTGAAATTGAAGTTGAAACCGAATAGGAAGAAAAATGTCAAATAAAGTAAAGTTGGTAGAAGTTGGTCCACGTGATGGACTTCAAAATGAGAAGAGTCTCGTTGATACCAAAGTAAAATTTGAGTTTATCAAGTTACTCCATGAGGCCGGTTTGGACTGTATCGAAGTCACCAGCTTTGTTCGTCCTGATAAGATACCTCAAATGCAGGATTCTGCAGATCTTTATAAAATGGTCGCAGATAAACTTGATTTGCAAAAACTTAGAACTCCATGTTTAGTTCCAAACTTAAAAGGGCTTGAAAAGGCCAAGGGGTTAGGAGTAAAAGAAATTGCTCTTTTTACGGCAACTTCAAATACTTTTAATTTAAAAAATATTAATGCCTCAGTTGATGAGTCTTTTATAAGACTCGAGGCGGTTGCTAAGGAAGCACTTGAAAATGATATCTCTATTCGTGGATATCTTTCAACAGTCTTTGGTTGTCCCTATGAGGGAAAGATTCAAACTGAGCAAGTCTTGAGAACACTCGAAAAACTTATGAAGCTTGGTGTGTATGAGGTTTCTCTTGGTGATACTATTGGTGTTGCTAATCCGCACCAAGTTGTTGCTATTATTTCTGAGATTAAGAAGAATTTTGATCTTTCGAAAATGGCCATGCACTTTCATGACACTGAAGGTATGGCCCTGGCCAATATATATACTTCTTATGAAGAGGGAATAAGAGTTTTCGATTCTTCTGCAGCCGGTTTAGGTGGTTGTCCCTATGCTAAGGGGGCCACGGGTAATGTGGCCACTGATGATGTTGTGAATCTCTTTGAGAAGTTAAATGTTGAGACAGGTGTAGATATGAGTAAGCTACATGAGGCCTCTCGCTTTATTTTGGAACACTTAAAAAAGGATAGTGTCTCTAAGTTTTATAACGCTTATCGTGGACGACATTCAAAGGCCTAGTCATGACAAATAATTTCTACAAAAAAAGCTATCAGGATCTTAAAGTAGAATTTAGCGACCATATTCTATCGCTGACTTTAAATAATCCATCCATGAGTAATGCTATTAGTGATGAGATGATTCAATCTCTGTGTGAAGTCCTTTCATTTGCTGATGCTGATCCCGAAGTTAGAGTTATTATCCTAACTGGTGAGGGAAAGTCTTTTTGTGCCGGTGGTGATATCAAGGCCATGAATGAGAGAAGTGGTATGTTTGCTGGAGAGCCTTTCGAGCTTCGAAATTGTTACTCTAAGGGAATTCAAAGAATTCCTCGTACGATTGAATCACTTCAAAAGCCAATTATTGCCATGGTCAATGGTGCCGCGATTGGAGCAGGTTGTGATCTCGTGGCCATGTGTGATCTGAGAGTTTGCTCAGATATGGCAAAGTTTGGAGAAACTTTTGTTAAGTTAGGTCTTGTCCCTGGGGATGGTGGGCCATATTTTCTTGCCAGAGCTATTGGTTATGCCAAGGCCATGGAAATGTATTTAACAGGCAAGATTTATAATTCACAAGAAGCCCTTTCGATGGGACTTGTAAGTAGTGTTTTCTCTCATGATGACTTGGAAGCGCAAACACGTACTCTTGCCAAACTTATTAGTACTAATGCCCCTGCTGCTGTTCAGTTGACAAAGACTGCGATGAAAAGGGCAATGAAAGACGACTTGGATTCTCATCTCAACATGATGAGCGCTTATCAGGGAATATCTCAAAGAACGAATGACCACTTTGAGGCCATAGATGCTTTTCTAAATAAGAGAAATCCTGAATTTAGGGGAGAATAAGTTGAAGCCTCTTCTCTGTATCCTCTTGATTTCTGTATTTTTTAGCTCTTGCTCTCATACTGTTTTTACAGGAAAGGGTAGAGTTCCAGTGGAGATCCATTCTAAGAGTGTTTCAGGGAAAGTGAAAATAATCTATGAAGTAGAGCAAGAGTCTCTATTATGGGGACTCATGCCAAAACGTCGCTACTTTGATATGGGTGATCTTCTTTTTAGAGATCGGGTTAGTGCTGTGGGAAATCTCACAATTACTCATTATCAATCACCTATGGATCAGTTTTGGACATACTTAAGTCTAGGTCTCTACATTCCTTCACGAACTCGAATTGAAGGATGGGGCTCAAAGGTAATCAATGATTTTGAATAAAAGTCTTTTATTTCTACTATTTCTTCTATTGATTACGAGCTGTGCTTCGGGTCTAAGAGTGTCTTCAAAATATTGTAATAGTTCTGGAGTTTGGGAGTCCCAAAAACTGAATCGCTCTGTTGTTGTTAAAGAGCCTGAGGCCGGATTTGGAATTGAAGAAATCTATATAAAGACAATTCTTGATCAGAATGGATATGACTGCCAAAAAATCTCAAATCTTTCAATTGGGATTGAGAGAAGCTCGTGGGATGCCTTCTTGTCGGCCTTTCCTGGGTATAGTTCCCAAACCCTCGTCATAAAATTTGATAATCTTGAACAGTATTAATGCGTCGCATCTTTAGTTTTTCCTCACTGAGCTTGTAACCAGTTTACACTTTGAGAAAAATTCACTAATGTCCCCAAACGAAAACAATATAATTCAAATGAGGTGCATATGAAAAAAATGATGATGATCGCTGCTCTTTCTTTTATGGCAGTAACAGCTAACGCAAGTGTTTTAAAAATCTGTTCAATGCAAGCAACAGAAATTTGTAAAGAGCTTGAAGGTAAAGATTTTAACCAGTGTTACTGGGCGCAAATGGACTGGTGTATGGAAGGTCCTGTAAAGAGTTTTAATAACCCTCTTGAGGGGAATACTTGTGAGGAGAGATGTTTAACTCTTCCTGATTCACAAGTTGATCTTTGTATGCACGAATGTCTTCATATGATCTAAGTTTCGATATTTAAGGCCTCTTTGTGAGGCCTTTTTTATTTCTCAATAAATTGGCAATTTCTCTCTTCTATTTAACTGATATTATTAATATTCCCTCAATATTTGAACTCTAAGTCTTCAATATTGCATTTCTCCTTCATCCAAAAGGCAAACACTCGTAATCTGTAGTAAATTAATAATGATCAAGATCGTATCTAGGGAAATAGATGAAAAGTTTTCGATT
>NZ_AUNJ01000167.1 GCF_000447775.1 Bacteriovorax sp. DB6_IX | reverse complement strand
GCGATATTTCCTAGTGGTGAAAGTGTTGTCGCATCACAATTAAAGAATGAATTGATATTACACATTGAACCACTTTCAAATCCTGTAGGATATTTTGCAGTAAAGTAATGGCTAGTTAAATAAATAGAGAAGACGGCCATGAGTAATCCCATCGAGAAGAAAATAATCTTCTGATTGAATGAGGCTTTTTCAAAAAATGAATTGTTGTTCATAATTAAATCCTTTTAATAATATTCCAATTTCTTTTTTCTGTTTTATTTCTGCGATAGCTGTTGAACTCTTCATTTTCAAAAGTACAGATATCACATGTTTGTATTTCAATATTATGATAATGGTTTCTTAGTTGATCGATGATCTCCGCCTCCATATTAAAGTTCACACCTTCAAAATGAGAACTGTGAGGGAAGTTCTTCTTGAAATCTTCTCCGACTTCATAGTTTTTTACTCGAATATGTGGGCCAATGAATGCAAGATAGGCATCAAGCTCTTTTAACTCGTGACTTTGGACAATTTTAGATTGAACACCACGCCAACCGGCATGAATATTTGCAACACCATTTCTTCCAATAAGAATCACTGGCAAACAATCGGCAGTCCTTATGGCCAAGGGAGTTTCTAAATTTGTTGTGTAGATTCCATCTGCATCGCAATCTAGACTAGCTTGATGACTCTTGATGACGATATCGCTATGAATTTGGTTTACTTGTACGACATCAAAATTGGGTCTGTCATCATAGACCTCAAACGAGTAGTCTCCTAGCTGTTTGTGGAAAAGGAGTTTGCTCATTCTTCACCCCTTGCAAGTTTAATGACTTGTTGAAAAAGGGGAGGTGGGTCAACCTCAAAGAAAAGTTTTTCTTTGGTAATAGGATGAACAAGACCTAGAATCTTGGCGTGAAGAAATGGAAATTCATAATCTTTAATAAGTGATTTAAATTCTCCACCCAATCTATTTAAATGTTCTTTTGGATTTCCATAGAGTGGATCACATAGAATTGGTCGGTGAAGAAGTTGGCTAAGGTGAACTCTAATTTGATGGGTTCTTCCTGTCTCTAGCTTCATCTCCATTCGACTAAATTTTTCGTAGAACCGAGTGCCTTGTAATATGTAATAGCATTTTTTCCAACTTTTACATTGGCCGCCATTTTTAAACGATTTTGAGGATGTCTTCCAATTGTTGATTCGAGACGGCCTGAAGCTTCAATTCTCGTACCCATGACGAGGGCTTCATAAACGCGATCAATATCGTGAGTTGAAAAGAGCTTAACTAATCCGTCGTGACATTTTTGATTCTTTGCCACAACCATGATTCCACTTGTTCCCTTATCTAGTCTATGAACGATCCCTGGTCTTCTTTGGTCGCCGACACCTTGTAGATCGGGACAGTGATGAAGAATTGCATTGACGAGAGTTCCTGTGTAGTTTCCCGGAGCTGGGTGAGTAACCATTCCCGCAGGTTTATTAACGAAAACAAGATGTTCATCTTCGTAAATAATTTCGAGAGGGATATTCTCTGCTTGAGCATCGGGGTCTCTTGGCGGTGGAATCTCTATCTTTATTTCGGTTCCAACCGCCGGAAGTCTCTTTATCTCTAATTTTGTTTCTGAAGTAATTTGCCCCTTGAGAAAGAGGTCTTTAATAAATGATCGGCTATGATCTTTGAGGTGATGGGCTAGAAATTGATCGAGCCTCTTAAACTGATTCTTATCTTCGTCTTTTACAATAAGGATGCAGATTTGAGACTCAGACATTTCTTAAACTTCACCTTTTAGTTTTTTTAGTCTGTAAACATAAGAGTTTGCAACTAGCTCAGGGTTTAGCTTGAGGCACTTTGCATATTGATAAACAAATCCTCTAACATAAACCACAGCAGGCATTTTTGTTACATCTTCTTCTTCAATATAGCGAATATATGTTTTAGAAATTTTCGTCATATCTGCAAGTCTGTTTACATCAACATTCTTGTATTCTCTGATCTTTTTAAGGAATTCTCCCGTGAACTCAGTACATTGTTCGATCTCAACTTCGAAGTTGGCATCTTCTTGATACTCAAGCCCATATCTCTTTTTCGCCACAAGCTTATTCATCTCACCACTTGCGTTCTTATTCTGTTTGAATTCATTATCTTTTTCAGATGGGTCAGGTGAGTGAGAGATACTTGGGTTGTGCTCAATCCCTCTCGCGATATTATACTGCTTTCTTTTAACAGGATCGCTGAGGATATTATAAGCTTCTTCAATGAGTTCTAGAATTTTATTGGCCTCATCTTGAGAAAGAAGTGAGTACAAAGCTAAACTATCTCCAGTGTAAGCATTCTTGGCCCTAGTGTATGCTTGCTGAATATCTTGTGTTGAAGAGTTTGGTTGTACTTCAAGCACTTCATAATAGTTTTTTAAATTGTCGTTCACTTGTAGGACTCCTTTCCCGGTGAAAATTACTTAGATAAATTTAATATTCTGTGAATAATACTTTCAAAGTTTTTAACTAAAGTTGAACTTGGAAATTCCAACAGAAGAGGTCTCTTCTTTTTTACACTTTGCCAAACCGTCGCATCGTACTCAAGGAATCCTACGTAGTCTAAGTTAAGACCAAAGTATTTCTTTGAGATGATTTTCATCGAAAAACCAATATCAATATCAGCTTGAGTTCTTACTTGGTTAATAACCAGTTTTGGCGAAAAAGTTTGAACTTCTCTTTTAAGCTTTTCTCCCATCACGGGGTCTATCTGCATCGCTTTCTCAATAATCTCTGCTGGAGAGCTATTCTCATTCAATTTGCTGTTGAGAACTTTATCAATAAGCGGTGAGACCTCAAGAAAGTCTTCAAGATGTGCCAGCTTTCTATGAAAAACTGACTTAATAAAACGATAAGTATTCTCAATAGATGTTGGCTCTGGAAGAGTTACAAGAATTCCTTGGTCTGCAGATAAGAAGAAATCGAGGGTATTATTTGTAGTTCCGGCCCCGAGATCTAAAAGAATGTAATCTGCGTCTAGTTCTCTAAGTTGCTTCAGCAGCTTGCTTCTATGTACCTGTCTAAGGTTTGCAATTCCCATTTCATCTTGAGCTCCACTGATAAGTTTTAAATTCTTAAGCGGAGTCGTTGTGAGTAGGTCAGCAAGTTTTGTATTAGATTTTTGAAAGTAATCACTAAGTGTTTTTTCTGGAATTGGCACACCGAGACATGTGTGAAGGTTCGCCCCTCCAAGGTCCATGTCGATGACAACGACTTTCATTCCAAGTAGTGAAAGACAAATGGCAAGATTGGAAGTCACAAGTGATTTCCCGACACCACCTTTTCCACCACCAATGGCCCAAATTTTTTGGCTTCCATTCTGTGTTCCCAGCAGGTCACTTGCATCTTTTATATGTGAGCTAATTGAATTATTCAAAAGTTTCTTCCCCTATTATTTTAATAGCTTGATTATTATAGACTTATTTAAAAGGCCTCGAAAAGAATTTTCCGCTATAAAGTAGGGAAGGATATTCTTGATTAAAAGAGTCGGATTAGTGGGCACATTTTGAAATTTTATCAATACTCTCAAAATCTTTCATTGCGTCAGAGACAAAGTGATCTTCTTGAAAGGGAAGGTGATCTCTTAAG
>NZ_AUNJ01000166.1 GCF_000447775.1 Bacteriovorax sp. DB6_IX | reverse complement strand
CAAGCCAGCTTCGACAACCAAGATCAGCATCAAATGAATTAATATTTTTAAAAAGAGCTATATAAATCTCCTGAAGAAGATCTTCTTGATCAGCTGGGTCTAATAGAGAAAATGTCGAAGGTGCTAAGCGATAAATATCATTTTTCACACTCTTAAATAGACTATCTAGATCGTTGTTATCACGAGCTTTTTCTATTATCTCACACCATTTAGATCTTTTTTTATCAAACATTTGTAACTTTTTTTCTTAGAAAACGTATGTCTTAGTATAACCCCAATATTAGGAGACTAGATGAAAATTTTCTATACAGCAATATTTCTTATTCTTATATCTTGCTCAAGCACGAAACAAGATCAGAAACATAGTCGTGAAGTAAAACTCTTAGAGCAGGCAAGAGAAGATTTTGGTGCAGGTCTAAATGAAGTGAGTTACTTTGGAAAAGAGAGACCAAACGATAAAGTTATCAACCTAGGCCATCAACTTTTCTACGATACACGATTAAGTAAGAGCGGAACAGTCAGTTGCTCAAAGTGTCACCTTCCTCAGTTACATTTCACGGATGGTCTTAACAAGTCAATCGGAGAAAGTGGAAAGAGCGCTCCACGAAATGCCCAGACCCTGATAAATACGGCAGCTCAAATATCTCAACATTGGGATGGGAACAGAAACTCAGTAGAGCATCAAGCGGAGCGATCATTCTTTGTTCCAATTGCCTATAACTTAAAAAGCTCCCAACAAGTGAAAGAGAAGCTTATTGAAAACTCATATCAGGCTAGTTTCAAAGAAGCTTTTGGAAAAGACATTCAAAAGTTATCGGGAGACCAAGCGTTAAAATTAGCAACGACAGCAATTGGTGCATTTGAAAGAACTCTGGTTGGAGCGAGTCGCTTTGATGATTACTTAAGTGGAGATGTGCAAGTCCTAAGCACGGTAGAGAAAAGAGGGCTTAAGAAGTTTATGGAGATTGGCTGCTCATCTTGCCATGGCTCTTCTCTTGTAGGAGGACAGATGTATCAGAAATTTGGGCTTGTTGAAGATCCATATAAATATACTAAATCGACAAAAAGAGATCTTGGTCGATTCAATCATACGAAAGATGAGGACGATAAAGAGTTCTTCAAGGTCCCACCTCTTCGAAATGTCACCATGACTTCACCATACTTTCACGATGGAAGTGTTAAAGATCTCGACAAGGCAATCCACATTATGGGAAAGGTACAATTAGGGGAAGATCTCTCTCAGTTAGATCGAGCTGATATCATAGCATTTTTAAAGACTTTAGAAACAAAAGAAGATAGAATTACAGAGTTGTTTAAAATACCAACACTACCCTAGAGGATGAGATGAAACAGCTAGGCATTTTACTGGCATTAATTTCTTTCACAATACTCAATTTGTTTTTGACGAAGCACTTTATGGTCATCGTACCCTCTGAAGTGCTCGCAAAGCTATCAACTTATAGCTATCTTGTAATATCTGTACTCGCCTGCCTACTCTTCTTTATTCTCCTAAGTAACCACCTCAGAATTCGAGGAAAGGTTTTTGGAAAATCCAATGGCCTGGCGCTGATATTTATTTCTCTTCTCATGTGCATTGATCTTATCACTTCTCTTAGTTTGAATTCCATGCATTCAAATTCCCAATGTGCACAATATATAGTTCTACAATTTCTCATATTAATTCCACTCTACATTGGAATTAAATATTTTAAGAATGTCTCACATAAACAATATCTTAAACAAATGGTGCAATACCTTGTTCTTTTTAGTTCTATGCTAAGTCTTAAACTAAGTTGTGCCTCACATGATCTACACCATGTCCTTATCAGCCACTCTTTACCTTTTCTGTTATGGTTTGCTATCGCTTATCAAGCAAAACGAATTTTCTTCCTGAAAAGATAAGATTTATTCAATAAATAAATTGTGTTACCATTTTTATAGACAATATAAAAAGCGAGTTTAAGATGAAAAGGATTTCACTACTTCTTCTTGGGTCACTCCTTTGTGTAAGTGCCCATGGTATCAACATTAAAGACTTCTCCCTCTATGGAAAAATTGCTCTTGTTTCAACACTTGATTTTGAACAAGGCTCTCAAGGCCTTGGAGACAACTCCTCACGTTTTGGAATCAAATATAAGAGAAAAGATATTTTTGAAAACTGGATTGTTGGGCTTAGAGGAGAATGGTCCATAAGTTCTAATAAGAATAATAGTGGCTTTGGCTCTTCAAACTTTAATGGAAAGCAATTTGATGTCATCGCCAATGACGGTCCTTTTGGGAATAGACTTGGCTACCTTTGGATCAAGCGTGGGGACTTTACTCTCGCAGCGGGAAAAATGTGGTCAACATTCTATGATGTGGCCGAATATACCGATCTCTTTTTGACAGATGGTGCACGTGCTTCTTCTGTTTATACGGCCACAGGAGAAACTGATGGAACTTATAGAGCTTCGGAAGTCGTTCAAGCAAGATTTAAGTACAAGAACTTTCATTTTGGTCTACAGACTAAACTAACAGGAAAAGAAGAAGTTGAATATGACTTTGATGGTGATGGTACAGCTGATTCAACTCTTGTCTACAAACAAGTTCAATCAGGTTCAATCCAGTACAAAACGAAGAACTACACATTCGGTATATCTGCTATCAATCTAATGTTTGATAATGATGGGGACAGTGAATCTCAACTCTCTATCACTTACGGATTTAAGTTAAACTACAATAATTTCTTTCTCAATGGACTCTATGCAAGAGCAAAGGATCTAGAACTCAACCCAACCAATAATCGTTTTGTTCACTCAGATGGTGTTGAGGCAGTGCTTGGTTACCAATTTCTAAGTAAGGAAATATTTATGTTAGGAATTAATCGCCAATCTCGATCAGAGTCTGGAGACTTTGAGCTCCTTTATTACTATGCTTCATTAACAAAGCAAGTTAAGGACTTTCTCTTTGGAGCAGAGTTTATCCTTGGTGATAGTACCAATGTCAATGGAACTAAAGACGAAGAGCGAAAGCTGAAATTAACGGCAATGCTATATTTTTAAGGGGACTCGAAGTCCCCTTTCTTACAATTTACTTTGATTATATTTCTCATTAAATTCAGTAGGATTATCTCTCGAAGCAAAGTTCTTATAATATTTATGGGGTGACTTTCTCGCCAAGTTTTTCAGTGGACACCAGTAAACCTCAGTCCTGGCCGCAACTTCTCGAACATAAGAAATGACCCCGTTAAAGTAACTACAGTAGAGACAATTTAACTTCTTTACTCCACTAAGATGCTTCAAGTAATGACGATCAAACTTGATATAATCCGACCGATTAACCTTCTCTAAACCATAAACGGGAAAGCAAATCTGCTGATAAAGACTCACTGTAAAATCAATGAGTAGCGCAGGGATAAATTGAAAGTAAATCACTGGTGCCGTTAAGATAAGAAGTATATCCCTCATCATTTCCGACTGATTACCAACTAATTCATAAAATCTCTCTTTGAATTCCATAATCACTCCTGATCAAATAAAGTTAATAACTACCTATAATTACAAGCTAATATGACTTTTTCCATCGTCAAGACTATGATAGAAAAAATATATTATTTGGCCATTTTGCTAGATTTTGATGATCATTTAAGCTAAATTTTCTCCATGACAACACTTCGACAACGTATTCTCACTTCAATCATGGCCCTACTACTCTCTCAGCAGTGCCTCGCCTTAATACCTGAGATAAGAATCCCAAGTCCAGACCAGGCCTTGAAACATAGCGGTGTTGCTCAAAATCATTCACTCGATGCAAAGAGCATCAAATTACTTAACTGGAATATTTATAAAGGAGCAAAAAGCCTTTGGGCCTCTGATTTTGCAAAAATCAAAGAGAACTACGACCTCCTAACACTTCAAGAGATTCAAACCAAGAGTGAGGTTGAAAAGCAACTCACACAAATGGATCGCTATGAGAGTATTTATGCCTTTTCTTTCGAGTACCTCGAAGACAACTCTCTAACTGGTCTCGCAACTCTTTCTAAGGCCAACAATATTGAAAAGATATATCGTGTGACTCATGATTTTGAGCCAATAATTAAAACTCCTAAGGTCTCACTATATACAAAATATAGAATTGCGAATGAATTAGGTGAAACCGAAGCCCACCTACTTGTCGTTAATATTCATGGGATAAATTTTGTTAGAAAGCTCGCTTTTACAAATCAACTCTCCCAAGTAAGAGAAGAAATTCAAAAGCATCATGGCCCCGTTATCTTGGCCGGAGATTTTAATACTTGGTCTTCTGGACGCATGATTGCTCTGTACAATCTAACAAAGTCCTTAAAGCTCTCTCCTGTTCGCTTTACTCCAGACACGCGTAAGAAAGTTATGGGTCTAGCACTAGATCATATTTTCTATAGAGGCCTCAACTTAAAAGAAGCGAACTCACTCCATCAAATAAAAAGTTCTGACCATGTGGCGATGGAAGTAGAATTCTCACTTTAGTTAAGGTGGAAAGATTCTCACGTTTACTTTAGTCTAGGGATCACTTAAAATAAGGAAAATCAATACCTTATTTACCCGAGAATAGAATGAGCGCTAAGCCAGAATTATCATTAGAAGAGAATTTTCAGTCGAAATTAGACCAAGTTATTAATCATGAACTTGAAATACACGACTTAAAAGAGCTCCTATTAGAAATTAGAGAAGAAGATCAGACGATCTTCCAAGATCTTCTACTGAAAGTTCCTAGACCTATTCTTGCTGAAACCGTCGCCGAACTTCCTGACTACGTTCAAGAGGAAGTATCTGACTTCATCGCACCAAAGGAAATGGCCTCGATTGCCGAGGAAATGGACTCCGATGATGCTGCTGAGTTCATCAGAAATATCAGTGATAATGATGAAGACAAGGCCTCAGATATTCTTCAAGAGTTTCAAAGTGAAGAGCGTAAGGTTATTGAAAAGCTTATCTCATATGATGACGATGTGGCCGGTGCACACATGCAGTCCGAGCTCTTCAGCGCTTCCATTGATGAGCATGTGTGGAAATCTATTGATCGTTTAAAAACTCTCAAACGAACGAATCAAATTGATAATATCTACCACGTCTTTGTCACTGACCTTAAAGGAAAGTTCATCTGCTCTATTGGATTAGAAGAACTCATCATTTCAAATAAAGATGAGACTTATCAGTCCTTCTTAGATCATGGTGATTTCAATACTTCTAAAACCGTGGCCAACCACAACGAAGAAATTGAGAAAGTAGTTGAAATGGTGAGTGACTACAACCTCTCAGTTATTCCAATTGTCGATGACTATAATAATCTTGTTGGTAGGATCACTTCCGATGATGTTTATGACATTATCGAAGAACTTGCTACAGATGATATCTATCACATGGCCGGGGTAAATGCAGAGGCCGAAGATGCTGAAAAGTTAATGCCAGTCATTAAGACGAGGGCCTTTTGGCTAATGATTAACTTAATGACGGCCATCGCGGCCTCTTACGTTATCTCTTATTTTGATTCAACTATACAGGCCTTTGTTTCACTGGCCATCCTCATGCCAATTATCGCTTCAATGGGTGGAAATGCTGGAACACAGAGTTTAACGGTTACCGTTCGTCAGCTTTCAATTGGAGAGATTAGCTCTGAAGATGCGCTAGACACAATAAAGAAAGAGGTTCTTCTCTCTTTAATTAACGGACTTCTCTTCGCATTTGTTGTCGGTGTTCTCGCTTACGCCTGGTTCCAACTTCCAACACTTGGTATCGTTATCGCCCTGGCGATCATTATCAATCTTCTCTTCGCAGGACTATTTGGATCTTTAATCCCCCTACTCCTTGAAAAGCTTGATATTGACCCTGCTATAGCTAGTACAGTTCTCTTAACAACGATTACCGATATTGTAGGCTTCTTTGCCTTTCTTGGATTAGCAAAACTCATTATGTTCTAATAAAAATTCATGAACCTCACGGCGAGACTTTAGTCGATGAAAAGTCAAATGAGAATATTCAGCAGAACCCATTCGGTCTTCGATTCTCTTTTTATGCGGTTTATAGGTCTTGAAAAGCCAAAGGACAATGGAGTCTTTAGAAAACATTCTTAGAAATGACTCGCGATTTCCCGTACCCTTCCAAAGCTCAACTCCTGTGACTGCGCGGTAGATCGAACGAGAAAGATTTTGATAGAATGTTAACCAAAAAGGAAGATCAATCCAAATAATTGTATCGGCCTTAGGCCATGAGATATGATTGGTTCTGCCGTAATTGCCATCGAGAACCCAAGACTCAGACTTTGTGGCCTGGTCAATTTTTTCAAAGAACTCCTTATCGGGAGTCATATTCCAATCAGCGAGCCAAAAGAGTTCATCAAGGGAAATGTGTTGGCACCCCAGCTTTTTTGCAAGCTTTCCAGCAAATGTTGTTTTACCACTACCTGTTACACCTATGACGATGATCTTCTTCAAGTGACCAATCCCTTATAATCAATCAATTATTTAAGCGCACCTCATGTGGTCTTTAACAATCCCCTTAGCTTTACGCTCAGAAGTATTATAAGCATGAGAAACTTCTAAAACAAGACTATCTATACAAAGAGTTAACATCCTCTTGCTTTCTTCTGACAATCTATCCTGAGATATTAAATGGGCGATGGAATTAATAACGAAGAGAATATCTAAACTTTCAACATAGTGACTATAGTTTCTTAAATCAAAACTGAAGTCTTCACTATGAATCTTACGTCCTAAGTCTACGAGTGCTTGATTTAACACCGTTAAACTAGAACTTAATCTGAACTTGTTGGCAGAACGTACTGAAAAATATTTAAGTCTGGGATGATCCTTAAATTTTATTCCAATATGATCTTCAATACCATCATATAGTTTATAGACACCAATTACTTTGCCCTTACCAAACTCTAGAGAATAAACTGTATTTAACTCTTTCTCCTCTATTTTAAAATCTAACATAATAACTCCTTTGTATATGAATAAGATTAAAAGCGCCGCCTAATGGAGACGCCTGGTATTCATAAACTAGAAGCGATAATTAGTTTCACTTCTTTCTGCTCTTGCCATGTTTACGACGAGAGCACGTCCCATAAAATCTCTCTGGTGTAAGTCATTAATTGCCTTGTCCGCATCATCTTTAGATTGCATTTCTACAAATCCAAATCCTCTTGCACGACCAGTATCTCTGTCTCTTACAACATTTACATTAACAACACTCCCTACTTCAGAGAAGAGATTTTCAAGATCAGAATTTTCAATATTATATGAAAGATTTCCTACGTAAATTTTTGCATTCATTTTTACCTCCAAGGTAAATCATCTACAACAGCGACAAAAAAAGCTGTTGTATTATATGGAAGAAATATTCTTCCGGCACAAGATCGTGCTCAATTTTTATGCGAAACTTAATAACCAACATAAGACTTTCAATAGAAAGCTTAAGTAGTGATCAAAAAGAAATTTATATACCAAGAATGACTAGCTATTGAGCTATAAAGGAATTTTCGACTCTCTTAGGCTAACTCATAATGAGATCAATAGCAAACAAAGTTAACAACTTTTAACTATAAACAGAAATTAAATCAATATATAGAACAATTACATTGAGTTAGAACAATTTAAAATTTATAAAAAATGTGCCCCACTACCTTTAGCAGCTAGTTCATCATTTGGATTTCTCAAAGGACAATCTTTAACGATAGACACCCACAACCAATACAAAGACTTAATTGAGACTTCATTCTTTGTATTAACTCTAATCTCTCTGTTAAAACTCTATCCCAACTTTGCCCCAATTTCTTCCATTCTTTTGCAGTGAGGTGTTCTTTATTTTCAATAGAGCTAAAAGCTTCTTTAATCTCTTCTAAAGTGAGTCCAATTTTTTGAGCGACTTTAATATAACTTAAAAGTCTTAGCTCACGACGATGAATTCGTCTTTGGTTGCCTGCATTGCGAACTGTTCTAAGTAGACCTTTAGTCTCGTAGAAATGAAGAGCTGAGACCGCTATACCACTTCTTTTTGATACCTCACCTACAGATAAGTATTCTTTTTCTGAATTCATCTAATCACCTCTTGACCTCAAGTTAACCTGAGGTTTTATAGTATAACTCAGATTTCGCAAAAATGCGATTCAACAAGAAATTTCGGAGGACTAATGACTAAGAAGAATGCACTTATTACTGGTGGAGCAAGAGGAATTGGAGCGGCCATAGCCAAAGAACTAGCGGCGAAAGGTCAACGAGTATTCATCAACTATGTGAATAGTACCGACGCAGCAAATGCTCTTGCCAAAGAAATTACCGACAACGGTGGAGAGGCTTACCCGATCCAAGCAGATGTAAGAAATGATGATCAGATTCAGATCATGTTTGATAAGATCGAAGCTGATTTTGGTGGTGTTGATATTCTTGTTTCAAATGCAAATATGCACTTCACACAAAAGCCATTCTTAGATCAAACATGGGAGGAGTTTTCTCAAAAACTCAACGATGAAGTTCATGCTTCTTATGTTACGGCAAGACAGGCTGCTTTAAGCATGAAGAAGAAAAACTACGGAAGACTTATCTTCATTTCTAGTACTCTTTCAGAATCACCTGCCCCATCTTTTATAGCTCATGGAACGGCAAAAGGTGCACTGGATAGTTTAAACAAATATCTCGCACAAGAGTTGGGACAACTTGGAATTACATCCAATATTGTAGCCCCGGGACTTGTTCTAACAGATGCAACAAAACAAGCACCTGATGAGTTCAAAGAGTTCATTAGATCAATGACGCCGACACAGAAAATTGCAGTTCCTGAAGATGTTGCTAATACAGAGTGGCCTTCTTAGCTGATGAGCGAAGTGGTCACATAACAGGAACATATATCCCTGTTTGTGGAGGAGCTTACTTACCGTAGGCTACATAGTCTTTTCTATTAAAACTTCTGAATAATTCAGACTTTTTAAGTGGTCTAATCCGGATGAAATTCTCCCCATCTTGATTAGGCCATTTGAAAAAGAAAAGTCTTTATAAAAAATGGCCACATTTCCCCAAGGAGAATAATAAGTTATGTCACCTTCACATGGTTCGTAACCTACCGGAGCTCCTGCTGTAGATAATTTTTTGGGTGGATAAAATATTTTTTCATTTGAAGCATAATCTTCAATATCAACCTTCAAAGGTAACTGATCAAATAACTCTCTTGAAGTTGGGTTATCTTCTAACTCAATCTCTATGACAATACCCTGTTGGCTCAATTTAATTTTCATTTTCTTAATATAACGCAGTTGCCAAAACTAAACCAGACTCTATTTGTAAACTAGAGTTATCAATTCTTTAACTTAAAGTTAACAATCTTTTAGGAAATTTGGGTTATGATAGTGGCAATCAAAAAATAAGGAGATTATATGAAAACTGTTGGTTATGCCGCACGTTCAAAAGATTCAGGTCTATCACCATATCACTTCGAAAGAAGAGACTTAAGAAAAAATGATGTTGCTATCGAGATTCTCTATAGTGGTATTTGTCACTCTGACCTTCACACAGTTCATGGAGACTGGGGAGAGCAACCTTACCCACTCATTCCAGGACATGAGATAATTGGAAGAGTCATTGATGTTGGACCAGAAGTAAAAGGTTTTAAAGTTGGTGATAATGTCGGTGTCGGGTGTATGGTCGATAGTTGTCAGACTTGTGATCAATGTCACAATCATGAAGAACAATATTGTAGAAATGGGCTAACACCGACATATGGTGGTAAAGACAAAGAAACTCAGGAGATCACACAAGGTGGATACTCTAAGCATATTGTAGTAAGAGAGGAATTTGTTCTCAAAGTATCAGACAAGTTAGATATCTCTAAGGCCGCACCAATTCTTTGTGCTGGTATCACTACTTTTTCACCATTAAAGAAGTGGAATATCACAAAGGGTTCTAGAGTTGGTGTCATAGGACTAGGAGGTCTTGGACATATGGCGGTTAAACTGGCCGTTGCCATGGGCGCAGAGGTCACAGTCATTAGTCGATCAACATCAAAAGAGGCAGAGGCCAAGTCAATTGGTGCCAAAGGAATCCTTTCTTCAACTGATGCCGATGCTATGAAGAATGCAACATCATCATTTGACTTTATTCTTGATACAGTGCCAGTTAAACACGACTTTAATACTTATACTCCACTTTTAGATATTGATGGGACACTAGTGGTTGTTGGACAAATAGGGCCAATGGAAGAAACATTTACGGCGCCCCTTGTTTTTGGTCGTCGTAGAATTGCTGGCTCTCTCATTGGAGGTATCAAAGAAACTCAAGAAGTTCTCGATTTCTGTGCTGAACACAATATCCATCCAGAATGTGAAATCATTAAGCCGGAAGAAATCAATGCAGCATGGGATAAGCTTCAAACAAGTAACCCTGCTCACCGCTTCGTTATTGATATGAATACATTAGACGTTTAACATATTATAAAGGCGAAAAGGACCCGCGTACCTTTTCGCCCTTTCCTATTCAGTTTGCTCTATCCACAAGAGCCCTTTTCCTCGCATTTCTTCATTACGAGCAGGATGCTGTGGATAATATATTTTATCGTTAAGAGGTTCACACTCACCAGCACAGAGATAAAAAATATCTTCTTGAGTTTCATTTATCAGAGTATGTGCAACTCCTGAGCCGGCCTTAAAATCAACCGCATCAAAAGGTTCTAGTTGTTCTTTATTACCATCGAGCCAGACAGTAGGATTGCCACTTAAAACGAAAACAAACTCTTCTTCTACGGAGTGAGCATGAGGCCATGAGGTTCTTTTTCCAGGCGGTAGTTTTTCGAGCCAAATGGCGATATTCTTCATACCAAAATAACGACTGAGGCAAACACCATAAGAAAATGTTTCAGAATCACCAGGATATGAGTAGCTTTCTTCTGGAATATTTCTATGACCATTATAGACTTCGATATTCTCATCTCTATCTTCTGCTTTTACTGCTCCAGCAAGACCATCATGTCCCCCGAGGATTTGCTTAGGCATATCATCCCACCACTTTTCACCACATTCTTTTTTTAGAGTTGGGTCCAAGTGAAAATGATAACGATTTTCATTCTTTGTTCGATCTCCTGAAACAAAGAGCTCACAATCAGTATTTGAATTATTAATAAAGCAATGCCCAATCCCTGTACCAGCAGGAAACCCAATGCATTCACCACTTTTTAATGTTTTGATCTTACCATTAAACCACATATCAATTTGGCCAGAGATAACATAGACAAACTCTTCTTCAAGACTTTCTGCATGTGGCTCAGAAGTACGATACCCAGGAGGGATTTTGAAGTAATGTGCGGCCACGCGCTTTAGAGAAAAGAACTTGGAAAGATTCGCATTGTCACCTCCGACTTTTAATTCTTCATTAAAATGAGATTCTGTGACTCTCAGTGCATTAACAATATGGTCACCTCTTTTGAATTCTTTTTTAAGTTCTTTCTTCATCATTAAAACACGTAGGAGTAACTTATACTCGCTGACTTCGATTTAGTTTCTGTGGAATATAGGTTAGTATCATTTTCAAAATAGTTTTGCTTCTGTTGTGATTTAACAGTTGAAATAGATAGTGAAGCACTAAAAGAATGCCCTTTAGAATCATCACCCAATGAAAAGTTGAAGCTATTCTCTAAACGATTCTCACTATTTCCTCTATAGGCAAGAACATCATAAATAATTCCTGAGAACATGAAGAATCCGTCCATAAAATAACGTCCCGTATAACCTAGTCTGATTTTTCCAAGAGAAACTTCTCCTGTAAATTCTGCCATGGCCGGAACAATATCTCCTTGACCATAATTCTTGGTCTTCACATTTCTGACATAACCAGCTTCGGCCCTTAACTTCTTAGTAGAAAAGCCAACTCCAAAGCCGACTCTATCTTCATTGTCATTACTTCCGCCGCCAGGCTCACCAGTAGTCTCAAGCTTAGCTAATTGATAGAAGAAACCAAAATCAAGACCTAAGTTATAAACAACCCCTGCACTCAAAGCGGATAGATCATACTCTAGTTCCATATTCGATGTGATATCACTTCCGTTAATCGTGACGTTATAACTTTGTTTATCTGTTACAGAAGTCTTAATGATTCCAATTCCAAAACCTTCCCACAGACCAAAGGCCGCATTGAAGTTTGTTACTGTTGAATCGGTAGAAAAGCTTGTTTCTTCAGTAGTACTCGTAAACTTATCTGTACGTGTTCCCGTTCCTTGCTCAAAGAGAAGTTCTGTCGTTAGACCTTTACCCTTACCTCCATAGAAGGCACGAAAATTATTAATGTCAATTTCTCCAGTGTACTTAGCACCTGCTCCTAAATAACTAGCAGAGACATCTTGCTCGATATCAATGATATCTTTTTGTCCCTTAAGGGAAAATGTTGCGGCCGTACGACTAGAAATGGTTCCGGGGTTAGTAGATTTCATTTCTCTAAAAAGAGAAGAACTTGTAAGATTGGCAAACGAACTTGTACAAGTCAGCGCCATAATCAAAAATGCTGGTACTCTCATAAAACTCACTTATTTTATATTTATAAAAAAATTTTACACTAGTACCAACACTCCATTCTAGAGAGAAAAATAGTCAAGCTTCCACTCTAGCCATCCCATAGCCAACTTAAAATAACCTCATTCGTCTTCTCAGGTAATTCCTGCTGAATCCAATGCCCACAATCAAGACTAACCTCTTGAGCAAGAGGAACAAAGTCTTTAAGTCTTTCAAAGCGTGGAATAGTATCTTGAGTCCCATAAATCATGAGTGTAGGATGTTTAATTATGGGATCAACATCGGCCAGTAGTTGCCAATTACGATCAAGATTTCGATACCAGTTAATACCTGGCCCAAAGCCAGTTTTTTTAAAAGCTGTGACAAAGACACTCAGATCCTTTTCGCTCATAATAGGAACACCTTCAGTTTGCTCTGTTTTTGCTAATTTAATCATCATCATTTCGGGACCTAGTGGAGTAAGAGGAATATTCTTTCTAAAAAGATTCTGTAAAAAGCGTGAAGTATTCTCATCCAAGATTTGATCGGCCACTCCGGGATACTTTTTGAAATGGACAAAATAATAATTTTCTCCAAGAAACTCTTCCATCATTTCAAGCCAAGGTCTCTCGCCCCTTTCTTGGTATGGTAAGGCCATATTAATAATTCTCTCAACTCGTTGGGGATAAAGTTGAGAGAGCCACCAGATAATTCCAGCACCCCAATCGTGCCCAACGAAAGTCGCCTTGTCATAACCATAGTGATCAAGAAGACCTATTAGATCACGAGACAAATTCTCTATATCATAAGCATTCATATCTTTTGGACAAGATGAATTACCAAAACCACGCTGGTTTGGAACAATCACATGAAAGCCAGCCTCAACCAGTGCAGGAATTTGATAGCGCCAAGAGTAAGCATGTTCGGGCCAGCCATGACAGAGAATAATAGGCTTACCTTTATTTGGGTCTCCGGCTTCAAAAACCTCAAGCTCAATGGAATTGGTCTTAATCATCTTCGGTTTGGGAAATTCAATAACTTGTTTCATAGTTGTCTCCTTTTTTCCCATACTACAGACATATGTGTCACTATATGACATATTTCATGTTAGGATGAAGATATGGGAAAAGGTAGCTTAAGAGACAAAAAAGAACGCCAAGAACAGCTTATTGATTGCTTAAGATCAGAGAGCTTTTGGACCAGCGAAAGACTATGTAACCAACTCGGAATGAGTTATCGAACACTCATGAGGGACTTGGCAGAGCTTAAAGAATCAGGTGTACCAATAGAAACAGAGAAAGGGCGTGGTGGAGGAATCTCTCTCGTGGGACGCTGGGGATTAAATAGCTTGCAACTGACAAACTCCGAGGTCATTACATTATTGGTTTCTCTGGCCATCACTGAATCGATCCAATCCCCTCTTATGACAGAGAATATACACTCAATTAAAAATCGCATTTCCTCGGCCTTTCCCATAGAGCAACAGCAAGTTATCGCAAAAATCAGAAAGCGTATATTTATCGGAGACCATGCCTCCCAAGAAACTCTCCAAGGTTACAAATCGCCAAAGAAGAATATTATCAGCGACCTGACAGATAGTTTCTTTAATCAAATGAAAATCAAAATAAGGTACAAATCAGCAAAAGAAGAAATAACAGAAAGGATTATAGAACCTCAAATCCTATGCCTCATCTATCCCATCTGGTATTTTCTTTCTTGGGATGAACTTCGCGAATCCGAGCGCCTCTTTCGCATCGACAGAATCATTTCAACCTCACGAACAAATATGCCTTTTAAAATACGTAAAAAAGGTAAAATGATTGAGGGAGCGGCACAGCTATTCAGTAATATCTAACTAATTCAAAACAACTATGTTAGAGTAAGAAGAAGCAAAGAGAGAATTGAATGGATAATAATAACTCAGAATTAACATATACAAATGATGCCGGAGAAACCGTCTATACTTCGGCCTTTTTAAAAAAGCGTGGAACTTGCTGTAAAACAAATTGTCTCCACTGCCCTTATGGATTCACTCTTAAAAATCATAGTATCGAAATAGTCGAGATGAATAATAAGCAAATCAAGTTTGCTAACGAAATCGTACGCGACACAATGCCAGTTGAACAATCTGCCCTTGGGGCCTCTTTACTCGCAGGAGCTTTTGGTAAAAAAGATGAAATCAGAATTCATCATATCACCAAGACCAATTTCTCAAATTTTGCATTTGGAACATTCAAGGGCGAAGTCTGTGCTGTCATCGAATTCTCAAACAAACTCTCTGAGAGCCACGCTGGCCGCCCCATCAAAAAGCTCTACCTCAAAAAAGAATTCCAAGACCAAGGCCTCGGCCCTGAACACATCAAAAACTGACGTAGGTGCCAGACGTAGGTGCCATGCACCTTTTGTTTCGCACCTGCTAAATGTAGAATAGATTTAATTAACTTTTCTGCTCCGCTGGGCTCCGCCCATGCATTGACGTCACTAAATTGGTAATCGAGATTCTCGAGAAAAAGCGAGCCACTACAGCTCGCTTTATACTTATAAACTATTTCTTCTGTCTTTCAATCCCAGCAAACTTAACTTTAGTTTCAACTAGGAAGCAGTCACTATAATTTCTTTCTTTATTATCAAAGTCTTTTACACTGTACTTTTCAAAATGCTTTTTAACAGTCCTTTCACCACTTAATAAGATTCTCCCATGGCCAAAAGTTCCTTCACCTGAGTTAGTCTTATCAGACTCTCCAACCTTGAAGTTAATTCTATAACCAAGGTCACTATTTCCCCATCTATGAAGATCCATACCCAAAAACATTGGAATTGGTTCTTTAGGGCTTCCATTAGAACTTGTCGATGATGACATAGACCCATCTCTCCATTTAGCTGTGTACTTCCCTTTATCTCTACCGTTCTCTCTCTGTCTTAATTCTTGAATGTCATAGTGATTCTCGCTACTAGAGTTAATCCATACTTCACTCTTTACAGGCTCTCGATAGCCAGTATCTACTTGATAAGTCCATCTTCCTTCATTCATTACAGAATATGTATCTTTATCTAAGAATGACCTATTTCCATTACCTAAAATTAAAGTAGATTCAGTATTATCATTGTGGAATAGTTTTGAGTGAACAAGGCCTACACCTTTACAGTATGTTGATTCTTTTCTTCCAGTTGCAAATTTAATGGCCTTTTCTAGGTCATCACTAGCTTTCATTCCATTATACTCAAGGTAGGATTTATAAATATCTTCAAATAATGGGTGATCATTAGATATGTTACCAAGAACATCTTCAAGAATAACTTTAGCCCTTGAAGTATTTTTCTCTATCTTGTGAGCGTCCATTGCATCTTGGTAACGGTATGCAACATCAAGTCCGTTAGCATATACGCTCATCCCTAAGCCAAGTAATGTAACTATAATCATCTTTTTCATTCTAATCTCCTCGATAAGTGATTTATTGTTAAAACCATTATCGAATATCTCTATCCTCGCAATTTCACGGTCATGTCATGGTTTTGTCATGAACCGATAGCCAAGGCCCCTTACAGTTACTAAATGCTCTTTCCCAATTTTTTTTCTAAGACCCAATATAAAATTATCTACTGTTCGATCTGTTCCATCATAAGAAACTCCCCAAACAGCAGAGATAATCTGATCTCTACTAACAACTTGCCCATCTCGTTTTAAAAGAAACTCTATTAGCTTTATCTCTTTTCCTGAGAGCTCTATCGCTGAATCTGATTTTCTCAAGGTAGAGGTTTTTAGGCTGTAACGAAACTCTCCAAATACGACTTCTTCTTTGATTGAAGATCCTAATTTGCGATGAACTCTTGCAAGTAACTCTTCAAGGGCAAAAGGTTTTTCCATATAGTCATCCGCACCTAATTTGAGGCCACGGACTTTATCTTGCGTTTCAACTCTTGCTGAAAGAACAATTATTGGAATTTCATTTCCTTCACCTCTTAACTCTGAAATGACTTCAAAACCGTTCATGAAAGGCATCATAATATCTAAAATTATTAAATCAGGTGCAACAGTTCCTGCAAGATAAACTCCATCCTCACCATCAAATGCCTGTTCAACAAGAAAAGATTCAGCTTCTAATGCCTTTTTAAGTCCTAATTGAATATTCTCATCATCTTCAATAACTAATATTTTATGACTCATTTTTAATCCTTAATTCAAAGAGAGCATGTTCCTTTCCTGGATTCTTTAGCTCAATCTCACCATTCATTTGAGTCACTAGATTCTTTACAATAGATAAACCAATTCCAAGGCCATCAGGAGATGTATTCTTAGCTGATTTTGCACGGTAGAATTCTTCAAAGATTTTTCCACTATCATTTAAGTCAATTCCTGGACCTTCATCTTGAACTTGAAAATTCAAAATATTATCTGACATTTCTACTTTTAAAGTCCCACGTTTCCCATATCGAATGGCATTTTTAAGTAGGTTTCTAAGAACGACTCTCAATCTACCCTTGTCAATATTTACTGATTCTTGGATAGAGTTAGTTATAACGATCTTGTTTTTAAACTCAGAGCCTATTTCATCTAAGTAATCCTGAAACTCAGATTGATTTAATCTCATAAAATTTAGAGATTTATCTCCCCTATTTATCAGAACAATATCCTCAAAGAAGTCATTCAGTCTCTTCGATGACTTCATTAGTGCTGTAATTAACTCTTCATCATGGCCATGTTTTAAAAGTAACTCAGAATTAAGTCTTATTCCTGTTATTGGCGTTTTAACTTCATGAACAAGCTGATTTAGGAAACTAACTCTTTTAAGAACTTCTAAGCGTTTATTTTTAAG